>JADGAB010000080.1 GCA_015232245.1 Magnetococcales bacterium
CAAAGTCCCAAGGGCTTTGCCCTTGGATCCCACCAGGGGGATAATCCCCCTGGACCCCTATCAAGTAAAACTACGCATCCCAAAATGGTTGCGGTTTCACGCATCGCGTGAAAGAATTTTGCGCGCAGCCTTGGGGTCAAGCCGTTTTTCGCAAAGCGGAAAACGGCTTGACCCTCGTGCCAAAAGGAAAAAGGCACCGCCTTCGGCGGCCTGCCAGGCGCGCATGGGAATTGCCGCGCCATTTCCTTTTGACAGGCGCGCCAAAGGCTGAAAGTCCCAAGGACCTCATTCCTGGATCCCGTCAGAGGTTTCATTTCTTGACCCCACCAGAGGCCTCATTTCTGGCCCCCATCCCAGGGATGAACCCCCTGGCCTCCCGCAAGTGAACCTTCATGCCCCGCTGCCCTGCCTCTTTACGCAATCCATTTTGGTTGGCCCGTTTAATGCAATGATCCCGGTGGCCCGGTGTTGGCGCCACAGGTCTCAAGCGCCTGGTGTTCCGATACCCCTGGGCGGATGGATGCGCGATGCGCCCGATCTGGGCAAAAGCTCGTCGGGAAATTGACATTATAGATATGGCTCCGGGGTGAAAGAGAATGAAACTTGACATTGCAACCGTCATTGGCCTGTTTGTCGCCGTTCTGATCGTAGTCGGGTTGATGGGGCACAAAATCGGTCTGTTCTGGAGCACCCACGCGGTGATCGTGGTGATCGGGGGTCTGATCGCCAGCACCTTCGTCAAGTTCAACATCGAAGACATCATGAACACCATGGGGATTCTCTCCAAACTGTTCAAGGTGCCCAAGGAACATCCCAAAGAGATCATCGAACAGATCGTCAACTGCTCCAACATCGCCCGCAAGGAGGGGATCCTGGCCCTGGAAAAGGTGCAGATCCATCACCCGGTCCTCAAAACCGCCATCACCTTCTGCGTGGACGGGGTGGACCCGGCCTTTCTCCGGGAGATCCTCTCCAAGGAGTTGGAGTACATGCAGATCCGTCACCATGTGGGTGTGGTCATGTTCGAGAGTATGGGTGAGGCGGGACCGGCCATGGGTATGGTGGGTACTCTCATCGGCATGGTGGAGCTGCTCGCCAACCTGAGCGACCCGGACGCCATCGGCCCCTCCATGGCCACCGCGCTTCTGGCCACCATGTATGGCGCCATCGTGGCCAACATGATCGTGATCCCCTTCGGCATCAAACTTCACCACTACAGCACCCATGAAGCCGTCATCTATGAATTGGTCATGGACGGCGTTCAGGGGATCCAGCGGGGCGTCAATCCGCGCATTCTGGAAAAGTCCCTCATCTCGGCTCTGTCGCGCAAGCATCGTGAGTTGATGGCCTGATTGACGCACTGAACCAGAATACCCATTAAGGATGCTTGATCATGGCCAAGAAATGCCCGGTTTGTAAAAAAGGAACGCCGCTTTGGTTCATCTCCTGGGCGGATATGGCCACGCTGCTGCTTTGCTTGTTCGTGATCCTTTTCTCCATGTCCACGGTGAACGCCACGAAGTTCAAGAAACTCCAGGGCACGATGAAAAACGCCTTTGGTCTGAACAGCTCCGAACAGGTCAATCCCGTGGGCGGCGACTCCCTGGTGAGCGTGGATTTCCAGCAGGAGATCAAATTGGTCCAGTTGGTGGAAAAACTGGACATGATGGTCAACAATCTGGTGGACAACGGCGAAGCGGAACTGCGGGAAACCGAATCCGGGATTTTTGTGAAGTTGTCCAAAAAAGCGCTCTTCAAGGGAAATACGCTGGAAATCCATGCGGAAAGCAAGCTAAAATTAAGTCAGATCGCCACCTTGTTGCAGGGAGTGCGCAATGAGATCCAGGTGGTCGGCCTGCCGGATTCCCATCCGCCGCCGCCCCTGGCCGGACTGCTCAACCCCTGGGCCGCCGGCATGGTGGAAGCCCAGGCGGTGGCCGAATTTCTGATCGGCGAGGGGGGGATCGATCCAAGACGGGTCCGGGTGGTCTCTCCGGCCAAAAAGATGAACGAAAGGCCGGCGGAGCGTCATGATCCTTCCATGTTCATTGTGGAGATCGGCGTCATGAGAACCTCGGAGGCCCGGGGTACGGGAGACTCCTCGGCTCCTTCCGAATAATTGGAATATCATCAGGAGGGGAGGTTGTCATGAGTGAACAAGAAGAAGCTCCGAGGCGGAAGAACCGACGCAAGACCGCCTTCAATCCGGCTGGGAATCCGCTGTTGTGGTGCAAGTGGGTGGGATACCTTTTCTGGGTCATGGCCATGTATTTCGCCCAGATGGCCAAGCCGCCGGAAGAGTCGTTTTTCCATCGCTTGATGAATATCAGTGCTGCCAAACACTGGAACCGGGATCTGATGACCTTAAGCTGGTTCTTTTTGTGGCTGACCGCGCTGGTGGGCATCGGCGGTCTGATCCTCAACAGCACCCGGTTGCGGCGCAGAGACGATCATTTGAGCGTGGGTCTGATCATTCTGATGCTCCTGGCCATGGCCGCCATGGCGGCTCTGCCGGCGGGCAATTCGATTGCGGTGTTTTTCTCGCATCTGTAGTTCGATAATTGGCTTGGTTCTTGCTTGATGTAGGTCGCAGCGTCAAGCAGGAACGGTTCGCGGTCCGGGGTTTGGGGTGGCCCCGGAACGCGAGCCCTCTTGATTCAAGAGGAATCGACCACCCCTTCTTCAAGGGAGGAGCCATGCAGGATTCGCGTATCGGTCAAAAGATGGAAGAGGGTGGCAAGCTTCCTCTGAAAATCCTCAATGCCTTGTATGTTGGCGGCGCCTACGGCCTGATCGTGATGGCTGTGGTCCAGGTGATGATTCTGATCTCCTGGATTCGCCATTAGCCTCTCCTGCGTGAAACCTGACGCTCCTGTCAGGGTCTCTTTTCGGATTTTTCCAATAGTGTCATCAGGGTGTACACCCCTTCCAGAAGGGGTGTGGGCACGGATGTGGCGCGCGCCGCCTCCAGTGCCGCCCCCAGAATCACTTCGGTCTCCAGTGGGCGTCCGGCCAGGTGATCCAGGGCCATGCTGGTGTGATAAGGGGGAATGGAGCGGGTGGCCCGCAGATGATCCTCGATCAGGGTGTCAGAAAATCGATGCCCCAGGGCCTGGGCCACATCGATCACCTCCTGCATGATCCTGGTGACCAGTTTTTCTCCCGCAGGCACTCCCAGAATCTCCGCTGTGGTGACATCTCCGGCCAGTACGGAGACCGGATTGAACGCCGCGTTCCACACCAGTTTGATCCAGCGGGCCGTGGCCGGGGTTTCGGTCATGTGACTCGGCACCCCTCCGGCGGCAAACCAGGCGTCCAGTTGCCGGACCGCCGGGGTGATGCCCGCGGGATGATGGCCCAGGGTGATCTTGCCGTGACACAGATGCCGGATGGTCCCCGGCGCGATCTTCTGCAGACAGACAAACGCCAGCGCCGTAATGACCTCGTTGTGCGGAAAAGCCCTCTGGATCGGTTCCTCGACCCCAAGACCGTTTTGCAACAGGATGATGACGGTCCGTGGACCCACCGCCGGACGGATGATGTCGGCCACCGGCGGATCCGGCAGGGCCTTGAGAGTCACCAGGAGGTAATCCGGGGGGGTGTCGATCTCTTCCACCCGGGAGAAGACCCGATGGGGCTGGAAATGGAGGTCGCCTTGCAGTCCCTCGATCCGGATGCCGTGGGCGCGCACGTGGTCGGCATCGCTGCGATGGACCGTGGAGACCTGCACTCCGGCCCGGGCCAGAGCCGCTCCATAGAATCCTCCCACCGCGCCGGTACCCACCACCAGCAGCGTGGCCGGGGGGGAGGGGATGGCGGAATTTGTTGGCTGTTTGTCGTGTTGGGGTGTATCTTGGGGGTTCATCTTCAATCCTTTCTATTCACAGGAGTCCATCAGATGAAACAAGGTATGATGTGGGGTTTGGGGCTGGCGGCATTGTTGCTGGGGTCGCACCCTCTGTTTGCTGCGGATACGGCCAAGGGCAAGGCGTTGCATGATGCCGGTTGTCTGGGCGGTTGTCACGCCTCCAAGGGCAACGGGGATCCCAATGCCCTCTATCAACGGTCGAATCGCAAGGACTCCCTGGAAAAGTTGCGCGCCCAGGTGGCGTTTTGCAATCAGCAGGTGCTCCATTCCAAGTGGTTTCCCGAAGACGAGGCGGATGTGGTCGAATACCTCAACGCCACGTTCTATCATTTCAAGTTGGATAAATGAGGGTTCTAAACCGCGCCTATTCTTGCCGCTTCTGTAGAGCCTGGGCAAGTTTTTTGTCGTGACCGTTGCGGAAAGAGGTGATGGGGTGGGATGCCTGTTTTGAGCCGGTTTCTCGGAATCGTGATTTTCATGCATTGGAACGATCATTTGCTTTTTAAAGGGAATTGCGAAGCAATTCCCGCGCGCGCGCAG
Organism: Magnetococcales bacterium; assembly: GCA_015232245.1. Lineage (GTDB taxonomy): Bacteria > Pseudomonadota > Magnetococcia > Magnetococcales > Magnetaquicoccaceae > Magnetaquiglobus. Next base: position 4,409 of record JADGAB010000080.1, read on the forward strand.
CAGGCCGCGAAGCGGCTCCTTTGGGGGATGGAAAAGCTTTCCAAAAGTCAACATCCCGAAATGGGCGCGGTTTAGTTAAAACAGTGACCGATTGGTGCCTGCCAGGGGTGGATCCCCTCCCTGGCAGGCGGTTGCGTGATTTTGCGCTTTGCTGTTTCGCTCATCTCAAATGAGCCAGCAGGATCTCTTCGTCCGCGGGTGAGAAGGCCACCAGGGTGACGCTCATCCCGGCGTCGGGAAACTCCGCGAAGAAGTCGCGGATGGTCCCGATGGCGATGCGGGCCGCGGCCTCCTTGGGAAAGCCGTAGACCCCGGTGCTGATGCCGGGAAAGGCGATCCGTCGCGCCTGGTTTTCCATGGCCAGTTCCAGACAGCGCCGATAGCAGCGGGCCAGATTTCCTGCCGGGTCCGGATCCGAATGGTAGATGGGGCCGGCGGTGTGAATCACCAGTCGGGCGGGAAGATTGCCGCCGGTGGTCACCACCGCCTCGCCGCTGGGCAGACCATCCGGATGGCGGGTCTGACGGATCTCCCGACAGGCGGCGAGAATGGCCGGTCCCCCGGCCCGATGAATGGCTCCGTCCACCCCGCCGCCCCCAAGAAGCGAGGCGTTGGCCGCGTTCACGATGGCATCCATCACCAGTCGGGTGATGTCTCCGGTCAGGGTTTTGAGGGTGTTCATGGTCTGATCTCCTTGCCGGGTCAGCGGCGCGGCATGCGGGCGCGGATGAAGGTTGCCACCGCCTCCGGGTCGTTGAGGGGCAGACAGGGCAACTCGGTCTCCATGGCCGGATCGTCCGTGGCCACGGCCACCACCTGGGACAGTTGCCGGTGCAGGTCGTGTTCTCCGGCGCCCCGGCGTAGAATGACGATCTTGGGATGATCCTCCTCCTTGTATCCTTCCACCAGAATGATGTCGTGTCCGGCAAGCCGACGGATCTGCTCCTCCAGGGTGGGTTCCGGAATTCCTTCCAGATCCTGAATCATGAACCACCGTTGCGGACAGGCGAACAGTACGCTCACCGCCCCGGCCTGACGGAAACGATGGGTGTCCTTGCCCGGAATGTCCGGATCCGCCGGGTGGTGACCATGCTTGATCGCCCCGACCTTGAGACCCGATCCTGCCAGATGGGCGATCACCTGTTCCATCAGGGTGGTCTTGCCGGAACCGCTCGGGGCCACGAAGCCCATGACCAGAGGAGGAGTGTCCATGATCCGTGACCTCAGCCGCCGCTGACCGGTGGAAAGATGGCGATCTCGTCGTCATCACGCACCGCGTCGGTCGGACGGGCGTAGGTCTGGTTCACCGCCACCCGCAGGTTGGGACTGGCCAGAGCGGTGGCATGAGTTTCGTCCCGGTTCTTGAGCAGGTCGAGCACTCCGGCCACGGTCAACCCTTCCGGGGGCAGGGGAATCTCTTCGGTGGGGGTGCCGATCTTTTCGCGCACCCAGGAGAAATAACGCAGGTGGGCCATGATGGTGGCGGACTCCAGAGGGGATGGTATAAACTAAGCGGCTGACCCGATTGTACGGGAGGGACGGGACTGAATTCAATGGTCCGGGTCGGAGGAATCGGGGTCAGAAGGGTTCGAACTCTTCGTCCTGCTGGTCGTGGAGCGCCTCGGGAGCCCCAAGGGCCAGACGGGGCGCCAAAGGAGGAGGGATGTGACAGGAAAAACTGGCCTGGGCCAGGGGAACCAGGGCGTTGGCCAGGGGCGACAGGATCGGATCCGGCGGGGCGTGTCGGGGCTGCTGGCTCTCCTCCCGGAGGGCCTGTTCCTTGATGGCGGCGATCTCCGTGCCTAAGTGACGGGTCTGTTCGGCCTGAGTGACGAGCAGTGCCTCCAGACGGGCGATGTCGGCGCTGTGGGCGGTGTTGGACTCCTGGATCAGCCGGATCAGCCGTTCCTGTCGGTCGGTCCGCTCCCGGAGGACGGCGCGACGCATCCAGAGCCCCACGCCGAGCAGACCAAAGCCGCTTCCCAGGGAGATGACCAGCAGCTCCAGGGCGGCGCGCAACCGCTCCAGTGCGCTGGTCATCTCCGGTTGGGGCGTGGCGAGCCCGGAAATGAGGCGTTGGCTCAACTCCTGAAGTTCGTTCACCGTGGCCATGGCCACTCCCAGGCCGGCGCCTCCCAGCAACAGGAGAAGCGCCAGACCTGGCAGAATTCGGTTCAAGATCAGAACTCCACCGCCAGCTTGGCCGTGCCGGTGTTGGCGGTGCGATTGGTGCCCGCCGCGGTGCCGGTGTCGCTGGTGCCGTAATCCTTGTCATGCATCCATTCGAAGGCCAGGGTGGTCTTTTCGTAAACCCCCATGGAGGCCCCGAGCATGAAACGGTTCTCCGGAAGTCCCAGAGCCAAGGCTTCGTCGCTGCCCTGCCATGCGATGGAGGTGGTGGTCTCCTTGCCCAGGATCTGAAAACCGTAGGCCGCTTCCAGGTTCCAGCTTCTGGGTTTGGCGCCCCGGCCATTCCAGGGGAGTTCGGTGAGGTCGAAGCGGTCCATGGCGGTGATGAATTCGCCCAGCAGGGTCACGCCGCCAAAGCCCGCCGAAGCGTGGAGCGCGGCGCCGCTGACGTGTTGCTGCATGTTGGTGATGTTGGCGCCGGGCACCGCGGCCACCCGGGCGGTCACCACTTCCGAATCCTCCAGGGAGTTGGTCATGCTGGCGCCGAAATCAAACGTGACCTCCCGGACCTTGCCGCCATAGCCCAGATCCGCGCCGAACTGGTCGATGGTATCCTTGCCCTTCTTGTTGGCGTTGCCGTTGAAGGCGTACACCGATCCATAGGCCCCGTTGGATTTGAAGCCCACTTCCGCCACGGACTCTTTGGTTTCGCCCAACTGTTGGGTCAAAGGATCGCTGATCAGGGTGGTGGTGAAACGGCCAAAGGGAACGGTCTTGCGGCCTGCCGTGAGATAAAGGGGATGCTTGTCCGTATCTCCCAGGGTGATGGTGGCCTCGTCGATATCCACGAAAGCGGGGTCAGGCATGGTGGTGGTGCTGGTGTTGAGGGGCTCCTCGTGCAACAGCACCATGCGGCCCTTGACCAGATCGGACACCTTCACATCCGCCGCGAGTTTCACGGTGTCGATCACCACGTCGCTGGAGTGGACCTTGGCGTAGTTCTTCATGGTGTTGGCCCGGACATCCACGACACCGCTCAAGTTGATGCGCTCCGACCAGGGGAGCTCTTTTTTCTGTTCGCCATTGGCTGCCGCGGCCTGGGGTGCCGGGGCGGCCTGGGATCCCTGGGCGGTGGGCGGAGTGGGCGCGGGCGGGGGCTCTCTTTTCTGGGAGCCCAGCTCCTGCTTCAGGGCGTTGATCTCCTGTTGCTGTTGTTGCAGTATTTTCCACATCTCTTCCCGGGAGGGCAGATCTCCGGAGAAGGCTGCGCTGGCGCTGCCAAGCAGGGCCGCGACGGAGAGCAGGGGAACGACGGTTTTTTTCATCATGGCGAATCCTTGACAAGGTGGTAGGGCTTGATGCGGCCACTCTTTGAAGGTTGAAGGGCGGTCTTTAAGCCCGTCATGCACTTATCGGTCCATGTTGTGGGGTTGACAAGGAATATTTTTTTGCTCTCTGGCGGGAATTTCCTGGCCGGATTGTTCGCAAGTCCCTTTCCGCGACGGACGACGGGCTGTATAATGGCTGACGTGTTTTTGGACCCTTGTCGTTTCGCCAGGCTGCCGAAAAATCCAATTTTTCATTCCTCGTCTTGGGAATGGCTCAAATCAGGGGAGTGCTGTGCCATGATGTGTCGGCATTGCGGGATCTCATGACGCTTCCCCGGGGACAATCCCGTCGCATTGGCGTGTTGTTGATCGGTGACATTTTCGGTCGTCCGGGACGTCGCGCCCTGGCCTGTCATCTGGCGGCGCTCAAGGCCGCCAGCGGCGCGGAATTCGTCATCGCCAACGGCGAGAACGCCGCGGCGGGGGTCGGCATCACCCCGGATGTGGCCGATGAGCTGTTCAAGGTCGGGGTGGATGTGATCACCACCGGCAATCATGTGTGGCGTCACAAGGAGATCCTGCCGGTGCTGGCGGATCACAAACGGATTCTGCGGCCACTCAACTATCCTCCCGGAGCCCCGGGCCGGGGCATGGGGATCTTCACCACCGCCGGAGGGGTGCGGATCGGCGTTCTGAACCTGCAGGGACGGGTCTTCATGGAGGATCTGGACTGTCCGTTCCGCGTCGCCGACGCAGTGCTGGATGCCAACCGTCTCGGACGGGACGCGGATCTCTGGATCGTGGACATGCATGCCGAGGCCACCTCGGAAAAAATGGCTCTGGCGCTCCATCTGGATGGCCGGGTGACCGCCGTGGTGGGCACCCATACCCATGTGCCCACCGCGGATCACCGGGTGCTCAAGCAGGGCGCCGGCTTTGTCACCGATGTGGGCATGACCGGTTGTTACGACTCCATCATCGGCATGCGGGCCGATACGGTGATGCCCAAATTTCTGACCAAAATGCCCACCCGGTTCGAACCCGCCACGGGAGAGGCCATGCTGTGCGCCGTGCTCATCCGGGCCGACGTCCAGACCGGGCGCTGTCTGACCATCCAGCCGGCCCGCAAGGGGGTTGGATTGACCGAAAGTGACTCATTTCAATAAGGATTTGTCGATCATGGAAAAACGGGAGCACCTGTACGAAGGCAAGGCCAAGGTGATGTTCGCCACCGATGACCCCAATCTGTACATTCAGTATTTCAAGGACGACGCCACCGCGTTCAACGGGGTGAAAAAAGGCACCATCACCGAAAAAGGGGTGGTGAACAACCTGGTGGCCTCGAAACTGATGACCATTCTGGAGGCGGTGGGCATTCCGGTCCATCTGGTCAGGCGCTTGAACGACCGGGAACAGCTCGTCCGCAAGGTGCAGATCATTCCGGTGGAGGTGGTGATCCGCAACGTGGCCGCCGGCTCCATGTCGAGACGTCTGGGAATCCCCGAAGGTCAACCCCTCTCCAGACCGGTGATCGAATATTACTACAAGGCCGATTCCCTGGACGATCCCCTGATTGTCCGGGATCACGCCCTGGTGTTCGGCTGGGCCACGGAAGCGGAACTGGCCTGGATCGAGTCGACCTGTCTGCGCATCAACGATGTGTTGATCGGTTTTTTTGCCAACATCGGCATCCGTCTGGTGGATTACAAGCTCGAATTCGGACGCCTGGCGGAGGATCCCGGCAAGGTGGTGCTCGCCGACGAGATCTCCCCGGATACCTGCCGCCTGTGGGATTGGACCACCGGAGAGAAACTGGACAAGGATCGCTTCCGTCGGGATCTGGGGGGGGTGGTCGAGGCCTATCGCGAGGTGGCCCGGCGCATGGGATTGGCCATCGAATCATGATGACCCGTCCTGTCCTCGTCTGGCCCGGGGAGGTGTGCGACTCCCGGCTGCGGATTTCGTTCTGGCCCGATGAGCTGGATCTGCCGGTCTTTGTGGCCCGGCATGTCTATTTCGTGGCCCTGTCCGAGCCTTTGAACCATGACGGGGAGATGCGGTTGGCCGCCTTGCTCAACGCTGTTCCCCGGGATCTGGCGCTGCATGTTTTCGCCCGTCCCCCGCTGGTGGTGATTCCCCGTTTCGGCACCATCTCCCCCTGGTCCACCAAGGCCACGGAGATCGTGCGGGGGTGCGGCCTGAACGCCGTGGTCCGGGTGGAACGGGGCGTGCTGCACGATTTCGGCGATTTCAAGGTGAACCGGGCGCAACGGGAGCGTCTCGCCCCCATGCTCCACGACCGCATGACCCAATCGGTCTGCCAGAATTTCGTCGATGCCATGGGGTTGTTCTCCCGGGAGCCCCCCCGACCTTTGGTGCATGTGCCGGTCGGGGAGCTGGAACGGGTCAACGTGGCCATGGGGCTGGCGTTGTCCCCGGAGGAGATCCGCTATCTGGCGGACCACTACCAGAGGGAGGGCCGGCATCCCACGGATGTGGAACTGATGATGTTCGCCCAGGCCAACTCCGAGCACTGCCGGCACAAGATCTTCAACGCCGCCTGGGTGATCGATGGCCGGGAACAGACCGAAACCCTGTTCGGCATGATCCGCGAGACCGAAGCCCGCACCCCCTGGCCCGCCCTGTCGGCCTACCGGGACAACGCCGCAGTGATGCGGGGAGGAGCCGGGTTGCGGTTTCTTCCCGACGGAGAGGGGCGGTATCGGGAAACGCCGGGGGATCTGCATCTGCTGATGAAGGTGGAGACCCACAACCATCCCACGGCCATCGCTCCGTTTCCCGGGGCGGCCACAGGTTCGGGAGGGGAGATCCGCGACGAGGGGGCCACCGGTCGGGGTTCCCGTCCCAAGGCGGGACTCACCGGATTCTCCGTCTCCAATCTTCATCTGCCGGGGGCGGTGCGGCCCTGGGAGGAGGGGTACGGCAAGCCGGACCGGATCGTCTCCGCTCTGGAAATCATGCTGGAAGGCCCCCTGGGGGCCGCGGCCTTCAACAACGAATTCGGTCGGCCCAATCTGACCGGCTATTTCCGCACCTTCGAACAGCGGGTGGCCGGAGAGGTGCGGGGCTATCACAAGCCCATCATGGTGGCCGGCGGCGTGGGTTCCATCGACCCGGAACAGATCGACAAGCTCCCCCTGCCTGCGGGCGCGCTGATCATCCAGATCGGCGGCCCGGCCATGCTGATCGGACTGGGCGGGGGCGCGGCCTCCTCCCAGACCAGCGGGGCCTCCCTGGCGGAGCTGGATTTCGCCTCGGTGCAGCGGGAGAACGCCGAAATGCAGCGCCGCTGCCAGGAGGTGATCAACGCCTGCGTGGCATTGGGCGGGGAGAATCCCATTCTCTCGATCCACGACGTGGGGGCCGGCGGGCTTTCCAACGCGGTGCCGGAGCTGCTCCACGGCGGTGGGGTGGGGGGTCGGCTGCGACTGGAGAACGTCCCCAACGACGATCCGGCCATGTCCCCCATGGAAATATGGTGCAACGAGGCCCAGGAACGCTATGTTCTGGCCATCGCGCCGACGGACGAGGAGCGTTTCGCCGCCTTTTGCGCCCGGGAGCGCTGCCCGTTCCGGGTGCTGGGGGAGGCCACCGCCGAGCCACGTCTGCTGCTTGTGGATGGTCGCAACGGCACCACGCCCATCGATCTGCCCATGGAGGTGCTCCTGGGCAATCCGCCCCGCATGACCCGGCGCACCCAGACACGGGTGCCGTTGCGCATCCCCTTCGATGTCCGGGCCATCGATCTGGCCGAGGCCGCCGAACGGGTGTTGCGACTGCCGGCGGTCGCGGACAAGGGCTTTCTGATCACCATCGGGGATCGCACTGTGACCGGTCTGGTCCATCGGGATCAGATGGTCGGACCCTGGCAGGTGCCGGTGGCCGACGCCGCGGTGACGCTGCGGGACTACCAGGGGTGGGCCGGGGAGGCCATGGCCATGGGGGAACGCACCCCGGTGGCGCTCCTGGATCCGGCGGCCTCCGCCCGTCTGGCCGTGGGCGAGGCGCTGACCAATCTGCTCTCCGCGCCGGTGGAATCCCTGGATCGGGTGAAACTCTCCGCCAACTGGATGGCGGCGGCCTCCCATCCGGGAGAGGACGCGGCCCTGTTCGCCGCGGTGCGCGCCGTGGGTCTGGAACTCTGTCCCGCGTTGGGCATCGGCATTCCGGTGGGCAAGGACTCCCTCTCTTTAAAGACGGTCTGGGAGGTGAAGGGTTCTCCCCGGGCGGTGATCGCGCCGGTCTCCCTGATCGTCTCGGCCTTTGCCGTGGTGCCGGATGTCCGCCTCACCCTGACCCCGCAGTTGCGAACCGACGCCGGACCCACCGATCTGTTGCTGGTGGATCTGGGACGGGGACGGGACCGGCTCGGCGGTTCGGCATTGGCCCAGGTCTATCGGCAGATCGGGGACGAAGCCCCGGATCTGGACGATCCGGCGGCTTTCCGGAACTTCTTTGTCGAGGTCCGGGCCCTGGCGGATGCCGGAGTGATTCTCAGCTATCACGACCGCAGCGACGGCGGTTTGTTTGTCACCTTGTGCGAAATGGCCTTTGCCGGCGGAACCGGCCTGGAAATCGTGCTGGATGGTCTGGGTCGGGATGTGACCGGCGCCCTGTTCGCCGAAGAGCTGGGAGCCGTGCTGCAG
>JADGAB010000081.1 GCA_015232245.1 Magnetococcales bacterium
GGTCTGTCCGGGACCGGCCAGGCTTCTGGCCAGACGCACCGCGCCGGTCATCTCCTGGACCCGGTGCAGCCGGGGACCGTTGACCAAAGCGGCGGCCAGATCGTTGGCGGCCTCGCCCATCAGGATGGCGTCCGTGACCACCCGCGCGGCCACAGGGGCCAACGCGGTGAAATCCCCTTTTTTGTCCCGCCCCCCGGCGATCAGCACCACCCCTCCGCCCTGGGCGTCAGGCGGGGCGAAGGATTGCAGGGACATCAGGGTGGCTCCCACATTGGTCCCTTTGGAGTCGTTGCAATAGTCCACCCCGTCCAGATGGCGCACATGCTCCATGCGGTGGGGCAGTCCCGGGAAGGTGGCCAGCACCGTGGCGACCGTTTCGGCCTCCACGCCGGCAGACAGGGCCGCGGCTGCGGCTGCGGCGGCATTGGCCTGGTTGTGGGCTCCCCGGATGCGGATTCTGTCCAGAGGAAGCAGAGGCCGGGGGGAGTCCTGGCGGCCATCGATCAGCCAGCCGTCATGGGCATAGACCCCGCCGGGCATGGGCCCCTGAATGGAAAACGGCACCACCACCAGACCCCGGGCCTGACAGGCCTGCCGGTCCCGGGAAAGCCAGGGATCGTCCCCGTTGAGGATCACCCGGTCGCCGGGGCGGGCGTTTTCGTGAATGCGCCGTTTCGCCTCTCCGTAGGCGTCGAGGTCCGGATAGCGGTCCAGATGGTCCGGGGTGAGGTTGAGAAACAGGGAGATCTCGGCGCGAAAGGCGGCGATGCTCTCCAACTGGAAGGAGGAGAGCTCCAGCACATAGGCCCGGTGTTCCGGCTGGAAGAGTTCCAGAGCCGGGGTGCCCAGATTGCCCCCCACCGCGGTGGCGAGGCCCTGTTGTTGCAGCATCTCGCCAATCAAGGTGGTAACAGTGGATTTGCCGTTGGAGCCGGTGATGCCGATGAACATGGCCTGGGGGTTGAGCCGGCGCACATGATCGTGCAGCCACTCCACGTCGTTGATCACCGGGATCCCCGCCTGCAGAATGGGTTGCAACTCCGGCATGGCCCGGGGGACTCCCGGGGAGAGCAGAATGGCCTGACAGCCCAGAAAAGCCGTCGCGGGCAGGGGGTTGCCATCCAGGGTGGCGACTCCCGGCAGACCGCTTACGGGGAGGGTGGGTTCTTTTCTGGTGTCCCAGGCCAGCACCGTCTGGCCATGGGCGTTGAGGAAGCGCACCGCCGCCACGCCGGAACGGCCCAGACCGATGACACCGAAGGGGAGCGGGGAGGGGCTGTTCATCAGCGGATCTTGAGGGTGGAGAGGCCGATCAGGGCCAGAATGACGGAGATGATCCAGAAGCGGACGATGATTTTGGGTTCCGCCCACCCTTTGAGTTCGAAGTGGTGGTGGATCGGGGCCATGCGGAAGACCCGTTTGCCCATCAGTTTGAAGGAGGCGACCTGGATGATGACCGAGAAGGTCTCCAGCACGAAGATGCCGCCGATGATCGCCAGCACGATCTCATGGCGGGTGGCCATGGCGATGGTGCCCAGGGCGGCCCCCAGGGAGAGGGAGCCCACATCCCCCATGAAGACCTGGGCCGGATAGGTGTTGAACCACAAAAAGCCCAGGGCCGCGCCCACCATGGCCCCGCAGAAGATGGTCAACTCCCCGGCGCCGGGCACGTAGGGGATGCCCAGGTAGTTGGCGAATTTGGCGTGGCCGGTGAGATAGGCGATGAACATGAAACTGGCGGCGGTGAGGATGGTCGGGCCGATGGCCAGTCCGTCCAGGCCGTCGGTGAGGTTGACCGCGTTGCTCGATCCCACGATCACCAGGATGGCGAAGGGAAAGAACAGCCAGGCCAGATCGATGGTGATATCCTTGAGCACCGGCAGGGCCAGGGAACCGAACACCCCGGCGGGCAGTTGTTTGAGGTAGATGGCCACGATGATGGCGATTGCCGACTGGATCAGAAAGCGCAGGGAGGCGGGCGCGCCCCGGGTGTGGCGTTTGGTCACCTTGGCGTAGTCGTCCCAGAAGCCGATGGCCCCAAAACCCAGGGTGGTGAGCAGCACCATGTGGATGAAGGGGTTGGTCAGATTGGCCCAAAGCAGGGTGGAGATGGTGATGGCCAGCAGCATCAGCGCCCCTCCCATGGTGGGGGTGCCCCCTTTTTCCAGCAGATGGCGTTTGGGACCGTCTTCCCGGATCGGCTGACCGTTGGTTTGCAGACGCCCCAGCGTCCGGATCATCCAGGGTCCGACGAGAAACGACAGAATCAGAGCGGTCAGAACGGCGCCGATGGTCCGGAAGGTGATGTACTTGAACAGATTCAGGGCCGACCAGTGGCCGCTTAAGGGATAAAGCAGATTATACAGCATGATTCATCAGATCCTTGACGATACGTTCCATGCGCATGCCCCGTGACCCCTTGACCAGAATGGCGTCACCGGGCTGAAGCCAGGTTTGGAGAGCGGATCCGGACCAGTTGGCCGGATCGTGGTGATGCCGGGCGCAAACGCCGGGCAGGGTGGCGAGTCGCGCGTGCAGCGCGCCCATCTCCGGGCCGGCGGTGAGCACCACATCGATGGCGTGTCGGACAATCTCTTCGGCCAGGCGGGCGTGCAGCTCGGCGCTTTGTTCCCCAAGCTCCAGCATGTCGCCAAGAATCGCCACCCGTCGTCCGGCGGGACGGGCCGCCAGCGTGGCCAGAGCCGCAGCCATGGAGCCGGGATTGGCGTTGTAGGTGTCATCGATGATGGTCCAGCCCTGTGGACCGGCCAGCGCCAGGCCACGGCCAGCCAAAGGCTGAAAACCGGCAATGGCCCGGCCAATGGCCTCCACCCCGACCCCCGCCACCCGGGCCACACCCGCCGCGGCCAGGGCGTTTTGGATCATGTGGGGACCGCACACACCGAGGTTGACCTCAACATGGATCCCGTCCGGCCAGAGGATGGTCCCCTGTCGGGCGCCATCCGGGGAGGGGTGGGCCTGCCAGCGCAAAGCCTCCGGCGCGTCGGTACCAAAGCGGAGCACGGGACGACTGCCGGCCAACGTCAACAGAATCTCCCGGTTGGCGTCGAAGTCCGGCACCACACAGACCCCTGCTGCCGGGAGATGGGCATAAAGCTCCCCCTTGGCCGCGGCCACCGCCTGAATCGAGGCGAAGGCCGCCATGTGGGCGGGCTGAACATTGGTCACCACCCCGATGGAGGGTTCCGCCAGCCTCGCCAGATGGGCGATCTCGCCGGAGGCGCTCATGCCCATCTCGATCACCGCCACCTGGCAATGCTCCGGCATGGCCAGCAGGGTCAACGGCACGCCGATGTGATTGTTGAGATTCCCGGAGGTGGCATGCACCACGGAAAAGCGCTCCTTGAGACAGGCGGCGATCAGCTCTTTCAAGGTGGTCTTGCCCGAGGAGCCGGTGACACCGATCACCACGGGTGCGACCTGTCTGCGCCAGGCCCGTCCCGCATCCCCCAAAGCGGTCAGCACGTCTCCCACCAGCAAAAGCGGCACCGGAAGCGCTTCCTCTGGAAGCCGTTCCGCCAGCACCGCCACGCACCCTTTGTCCACCGCCGCGCCGATGAAGTCGTGTCCGTCGAAGTTCGGACCCGACAAGGCGGCAAACAGTTCGCCGGGCTTGACCTTGCGACTGTCGGTACACACCCCGGTCACCACCGGATCCCCGACGACGGGAGTCCCGACCGGTTTGGCCTGGCAGGCGGCGCGGATGAAAGAGAGTTGCATGGGCCTCACATTCCTTGATAACCCAGACGGGTCAAATGGTCCCGCGCAATTTGCGCGTCATCGAACGGGGTGGCCCCCGCTGCCGTGATCTGTTGGGTTTCGTGTCCCTTGCCGGCAATCAGCACCACATCCCCCTCCCGGGCCATCTCCAGGGCGGCGCCGATGGCCTGGTCCCGGGCCGGAATCTCTGCGAAGCGGCCTCCCGCGGCCTCCAGACCCGAACGGATCGCCTGACGGATCGACCGGGGATCCTCGGAACGGGGATTGTCATCCGTCACCACAGTTTCATGTGCCAGGCGTCCGGCGATTGCGCCCATCATCGCCCGTTTGCCCGCGTCCCGCTCCCCGCCGCAGCCGAAGACCAGCAGACGCCGCGCCCCGGGGGCGATCTCCCGGGCGGTGTTGAGCAACCTTTCCAGGGCATCGGGAGTATGGGCGAAATCCACGATCACGGTAAAGGGTTGTCCTTGCCGGATCGGCTCCAGCCGTCCCCGCACCGGCTGAAAACGGTTCAATCCCGCCTGGATTGAAGCCGCGCCCACTCCCAGACTCCAGCACAACGCCGCGGCGGTCAGGGCGTTGGCCACGTTGCAGCGTCCCGCGGCAGGCAATGCGATGGGCAACTCCTCCCGGGGCGTGACCAGCCGGAAACGGCTTTGCTGCCAGGCCAGTGCCACGCTTTCGGCGCGGAATCGGGCCAGGGGATGATGTTCCAGAGAAAACCCCAGTACAATCATGCCCCGTTGTTCACAGGTGGCGGCCAACTCCCGACCCTTGGGGTCGTCCAGATTGACAATGGCCGCTTGCGGGGCGGGACTCTCCACAAACAGCCGCTCCTTGGCCTGCCAGTAGGCCTCCATGGTGCCGTGATAGTCCAGATGGTCCCGGCTCAAATTGGTGAAGGCCGCGGCCTGCCAGCAGATCCCGGCGGTCCGGTGCTGGGTCAGGGCGTGGGAGGAGACCTCCGCCACCGCCGCCTGACACCCATGGGCGCGCATCTGCGCCAGCGTGGCATGAAAGGTGATTGGATCCGGCGTGGTCAGCGATGGCGGCTGGCCCCCTCCCGGATGGCGCGTGCCGGTGGTGCCGATCACGCCGGTGGGCAGGTCGGCGGCGCCGAGAATCCCCTCCACCATGGCCGCCACCGTGGTCTTGCCATTGGAACCGGTGATGCCGATCATCTTGAGTCCATCCGCCGGATGGCCGTGCCACGCCGCGGCCATTTCGGCCAGGACGATCCGGGGTTGGGGATGGATGATGGCGGGAATTCCTTCCAGAACCCGGGAGCCGTCGTGCAGCACCGCCACGGCGCCGGCCTCCATGGCCCGGTCGATGAAATGTCCGCCGTTCTCCCGGCTGCCGGACAGGGCGGCAAACAGCGCGCCCGGTGTCACATTGCGGGAATCGGCGGTCAGGGCCAGAATCTCCACATCCGCGCCGTTTGCGCGCAATCCGCTGATGCGGGTCTCCCTCAGCAGGCCGGAAAGTTTCATTCCAGAACCAGGCGGAGTTCGCCCTCCTCGCCGATGGACTCCTGGACCACCTTGCCCGATCCGGTGATCTTCGGCACCACCCCCCGGGCCCGGGATTTGTCGAGGGCGTCGGCCATCGAGAGGTTTTTGTAGGAAACCGGTTCGGATGTCGGATCCGCAGCCGGAACCGGAGCCTGGGCCGGAGATGTGGCAACCTTGGTTCCGGGAAGTTCGGGCAGAGGCATGGGCATGGGAGGGGATTTGGCCTCGTCCCGGGGCGGGGGAAGCTTGAGTTCCGCCGGGGTGGTGGGGAGTACCGCCAACAGAGGCAGAATCTCCTCCGCGATCTCCCGGAACACAGGGGCCGCAGCCAGTCCACCGTAATAGAGTTTGGAGTCCGGTTCGTCGATGCCCACAAAGATGACGATCTTCGGATCCTCCGCCGGGATCAGACCCACGAAGGAGGCGAAATAGCCCCCCCCCGTATAACCCTGTCGTCCGGAGGCTTTGCGGGCCGTACCGGTCTTGCCGGCCACGGTGTAGCCGGCAACCTTGGCCTGCACCGCGGTCCCTTCGCTGGAGACCACGGTGGCCAGAATGCGTCGCAGAGTGGCCGAGGTCTTGTCGGAGATGACCCGTTTGGGTTCGTTGCGCTGGATGGGCACCACCTTGTTGTCGATCATCCGTCCCGACACCAGATGGGGAGGACGCAGCAGTCCGCCGTTGACCGCGGCGGTGGTGGCGGTGATGATCTGCAACGGTGTGGCCTGCACCCCGTAGCCATAGGAGCGGTTCGCCTGACCCACATAGCGGTAATGGGTGATGTCCGCCAGTCCGCCGGCGGTTTCGTTGGTCTGTTCCACCCCGGTGGGACGGGCGAAACCGAAATTGAGGATGTATTGTTCCAGAACATCGGGTTTCATCATCAGGCCGATCTTGGCGGCGCCCACGTTGGAGCTTTTCTGGATCACCTGACTGACCGTCAGGACCGGATTGCCCACGTGGAAGTCGCGGATGGTGCGATCCCCGATGTTGAAGCGGCCATTTTCGATGTCGATGACCGTGGTCTCCTTGACCAGTCCCAGATCGAGGGCCGCGCCGATGGTGAAGATCTTGAATGTGGAACCGGGTTCGTAGCTGTCGAGAATGGCCCGGTTGCGGCGGGCTTCGGGCTGGCTGTCCAGCATGTTGTTGGGATTGAAGGCCGGCTGGTTGACCATGGCGAGCACGTCGCCGGTTTTGGGATCCATGATGACCACGGAACCGGCCTTGGCCTTGCTGCGCACCACGCCCCGCAGCAGGGCGCGATAGGCGATGTATTGCACCGTGGCGTCGATGCTCAGCACGATGTCGGCTCCGGGGCGGGCTTCGCTGATGTTCTGCACCACCGGCATCACCCGGCCCATGCGGTCCTGGGTGATGATCCGGGAACCGGAAACCCCCTGCAGATCCTTCTGGAAGACCTTTTCCAGCCCTTCGGCTCCCAGGCCGTCGAAGCCGACGAATCCCAGGATGTGACTGGTGATCTCCCCCATGGTGTAGAAACGCTGCATGTCCGGAATGAAAAACAGCGCCGGATTGTTCAGATGCTGGACCTTGCTGATGATCCCCGGGGGGAGCTTGCGGGCGATGATGGGAAAGGAGCCGGGTTTGGCCTTCTTGAGTTTGCGGCGCAGATAGTAGCGTTCCGTTCCCATGGCCTGGGCGAGTTGATCGGCCAGTTGGTTCCGGTCCCGCACCTGGTCGATGTCCACGGAGAGGGAGCGGACCGGCAGACTGATGGCCAGGGTGTGTCCCCGGCGGTCCAGAAATTGGCCGCGATGTCCCTGGGCCGTGATTTTTTTCTGATATTGATGCAGCGCGCGCCGGTGGAGTTCCGGCCCCTGCAGGACGGTCAGGTTCACGGCCCGGGCGGCCAGCACGGAAAAACCCAGCATGAAACAGCCCAGCAGAAACTTCAGACGCATGCCCACGTTGATGGTTTCCGTGGGTTTGGAGCCGGGTCTGGGTTTGAGGCGTTCCGAGGTGGTCGGGGGGGCCTGCGGCATGGAAATGGGTGCCGAGGCGCTTTGCCCGGGACGGGGGCGACGTCCTGGCCTGGGGAATTTCTTCCCCAACTCCCGGGACATGGCGATGATCTGCGCCAGCTTGTTGATGTTTCTTTTCGGAGTCACTCTGGGGCCTCGCGCCACTGATCGGGCCGCATCGGGCGCATGCCCAGATCCTTTTTCGCCCGGCGTTCGATGGTGTTGAGGTCGGTGCGCGCCACCCATTCCACCCGCAGAGCCTGTTCCTGATCAAGAAATTGCAGCCGTTTTCTGCTTTGGGTTTCCAGTTCCCGGTGGGCATCGAGCATCCACATGCGCGAGGCCACGGTGATGGCCGCGGTGATCACCAGCAATATGGTCAGCAAAGTGTGCAGCAGCCAGGGGGATCTCATGGACGGGATCCTTCCCCGGTCCGGGGGGAGGCCGGCGGGAGTTTCTGGATCACCCGCAATCGGGCGCTGCGGGCCCGGGGATTGGTGGCGGTCTCCGCATCGCCGGGGGTGAGGGGACGGTTGAACGGCAGCCGGAAACCGGGCACGAAAACGGGACCAAAAGGCATCAGCAACGCAGCCGGACCTGTGGGCGTGGGAGGCGGCAGGGCCGCGGCCCGGAAGGTCTGTTTGACGATCCGGTCCTCCAGGGAGTGGAAACTGATCACCGCCACCCGGCCTTGGGGCGCAAGCGCCGCCATGGCCGCGGTCAACGCGCTGGACAGCTCTTCGAGTTCCCGGTTGACCGCGATCCGCAACGCCTGAAAAATCCGCGTCGCCGGATGGATCCGGCCAGCGAAGGGCAGGACACGTTCCAGCAGAGTCGCCAGTTGCCGGGTGGTGGCAAAAGGGGTCGCGGTCCGCTGCGCCACAATGGCACGGGCGGCCTTGCGGGAATGTCGCTCCTCTCCCAGGTGGAAGAAGAGATCCGCCAAAGCTTCGGCACTCATCCGGTTGAGCAGATCCGCCGCAGTGGGGGTATCGCTCGATGTGTCCATGCGCATGTCCAACGGTCCGTCCAGTCGAAATGAAAATCCCCGTCCGGGGGTGTCCAGTTGCCGGGAAGAGACCCCGACGTCGAACAGGATGCCATCGACCCGGCCATCCAGGCCCCGTTCCTCAAGGAGTCTCCCCAGTTGGCCAAAGGGGCTGTGTATGAGCGTCAATCGTTCCCCGAAGTCGCGCGCCAGCGCCTCCCCGCGGGAGATGGCCTCCGGATCCCGGTCCAGCGCGATCACCCGGCCATCCGGAGCCGAGGCGTTCAGCAGGGCGCGGGTGTGGCCCCCATCCCCGAAGGTGGCGTCCACATAGACTCCTCCGGCAACCGGCTCCAGCGCCGCCAGGGTCTCTTGCGGCAGAACGCTGATGTGGCCGTTCTGTCCGGCATGGTCCCCGGGGTCGTTGTTCCCTGGGCCCCTCAAGCAGGCGGATCCTTGCATGGCATGGAGGTCGTTTCCGGATAGGTGAATTAACGCAGCTGAGAGATTATAGGATCCGAAGGGCTTAAGGTGTCAAGACGGGCAAAGCGCCCGCAGCAAGAAAAAATCCCCGCTTGACCGGGGGACTCGGAGTGGGCTGATAAGCCGGGTTTTGTCCCCCTGTCTGTCTGTCCCGGTGGACGGGCAGGGGTGACGACCATTCATCTGGGACGGGCGTTGCCGACCGTCTCTAGCGACCTACCCGGGGACTGGACGGGCCGTCTTTAAACGTCCCCCTATGTGGTCTTGCTCCGGACGGGGCTTGCCGTGCCGTTCCTGTTACCAGGAGACGCGGTGCGCTCTTGCCGCACCCTTTCACCCTTGCCGCGCTCTGGTCAGGCGTGTCTCCCTGGTCAGAGGCTTGGCGGTTTGCTTTCTGTGGCGCTTTCCCTGGGGTTGCCCCCGCCGGGGATTACCCGGCGTCCTGCCCTGTGGAGCCCGGACTTTCCTCCAATCGTTGGTGTGATCCAAAAATCAGCGGTCGTCTGGCCCACTCCGAAATTCCGGTTTCCAACCTGAACCAACATGGAAAAGTGCCTGGATCCTTGCCTGAAGTCAAGGGGTGGGTGCGACGGTTTCTCAACCGTCGCACCGGTATTCCGGCAGGTCTGTGAGGCGTGCGGATCGAGATGAGGCTTGGGATCAGTCGTAGAGCATGCGCAACTTGTTGTCCGCATTGCGCAGTCGCACGGTCAAGGTGCGGGTGAGGGCGGTGAGAATGTTGATGGCCAGACGTTTGTGCTGCTCCGCGATTTTCAGGAAACTCTCCCGGGAGAGCACATACAGTTCCACATCCTCCACCACCAGGGCCTCGTTGGAACGGGGTTTGCCATCCAGAAACGAAAGCCCCCCGAAGAAATCCCCACGGCCAATGGTGGAGAGATGATGCAACCGGTTGTCGCTCAGGAATGCCTGGACATTCACGCAGCCCTTGCGCACAAAGTAGATCTCGTTCCCCGGCTGACCGTATTTGTAGATCAACTCACCGGCCTTGAGGGAACGTTCGGTGATGCAGCTGGTCAGGTCCTGCAAGGTCTCCTCCGCATGGCTTTTGAAAACATCAATCTCATGCAGCAGCAATGGAGTCTGATCGGCGTTCTGGTTATAGCCAACCTCGGCCAGCAAAGCCCCCTCGACCCATTCTATGGCCGCCTCCACCCCGGGGAACATCAGGGTGTTGGCATGGGTGGTGATCCCGGTCTGATCGAGAAATTCTTTCAGATCGCGACCGCTGGAGGATGTGCGCATATCGCTGAACAACAGATTGGCGTTGCGTTCCTTCAGGCTCTCCTGGATCACATGCAGGGTGTGGGCCGCCGTGACATCCATGGATGTCACCCGCCGGAAATCCAGAATGATGTATTCGGCGGTTTTCAGGTCCGGTTCCAAAGCGGTGTAGAACTGATAGGTGGTCCCGAAAAAAAGACTTCCCTGCAGTTCGTAGACCACGGCCCGACCCCCCAACTGATCGAGCACCTGGGTATCCTCTTCGGAACGGACACGCCGGGAGGGAAATTCGTGGATGGAGTAGCGGTTGCGCACCACCGAGCCCCCCACCTGCTCCCGGACAAACAGCAGAATCGACAGCAGCACTCCGGTCGCCGATGCGCCGATGAGACTGACCGTCAAGGCCACCACCACCACCGCGGCCACCACCGCGAAATCGAACACCGTATCCCGGGATTTCAGGAACAGCAACGGCTCCTTGTCGATCATGCGGATTCCCACCACGATCAGAATTCCGGCCAGCGAGGCCACCGGAATCCAGGAGATGAAGGAGTTCAACAGCAAGGCGGCGATGAGCGCGGCGATTCCCTCCACGATGCCGGAGATGCGCGTCTGGGCCCCGCTGACCAGATTCACCAGGGTGGAACCCATCTGTCCGGCGCCGCATACCCCCCCCACCGCCGAGGAGAACATGTTGGCCACACCCTGGGCCACCAGTTCCCGGTTGGAGTCGTGCCGACTGCGGGTCATCTGATCCAGCACCACGCAGGTCTTCAGGGTGTCGATGCTCAACAAGGCCGCCAAAGTCAGGGCGCTGCCGAACAGCTTGGCCAACTGGCTCAGACGCAAATCCCCGATCTCGTTCCAGCGGTTCATGATGGAGTCCAGAAAACCTCCCCCCACCGAACCCAAAGAACCGATCACCAGATGATTGTTCTCCAGCGTCATCAGGGCGGGGTCGAAGGCCGCCGCGATGAAATAGACCAGCAGTCCGCTTAAGATTCCCAGAATGGTGCCGGGCACCGCCTTGGTCAATCTGGGTCCGAAGGCCATCACCAGCGCCGTGGTGCCGCCGATGGCCAATGCGCGGTAATCCCAGCTGGCCGGCGTGATCAGCGCCTTCCACCACTGGGCGCCGTTGGTCACGCCGAGAAACTTGGGTATCTGACTGCCGATGATGGTCATGCCCACGCCGGTCAGATAGCCGCTCACCACGGTGTAGGGGATGTATTTGATCAGATTCCCCACCTTGAGCATGCCGATCATCACCTGAAACGCTCCGGTGAGAATCGACATCACCGTGACCATCAAAACCACGGTGAGGGGCGCGGTCTCCTGCTGCACCAGACCCAGGGCGAACGCGGACAGGAGCGCGGCGGCGGGAGCGCACGGGGCGGTGATCAGCCGGTCCGTCCCGCCGAGGGTGGAGGCGACAATCCCCAGGGCAAAGGTGCCGATGATCCCGGCCAACGCCCCGAAGGGTACGAACTCCGGTCCGATGACCGCAAAAATGGTCACTCCGAAGGCCACAGCCGAAGGCAGGGCCACCATCATGGCCGTCACCCCGCCCCAGACATCCCCTGGAACCTGAAAACCTTTCAGTTTATGCAACGGGGCCTGGATCAGCGGTACCGCGGCATATTGAAGTTTGCTTGTGATTATCTGAGTATTCATGGCCTCGTGAGTCGCGCTTGTCCCTGGGGCTGGGGTGGATGTCATGGTTTCTCGAGAGTCGGTTCAGGCCGCCACGCGCCATTCCCAGGCGCGTCGGGCAGCCTGGTCGAGTTGCGTCGGGGTCATCTGTTTTTGCAGTTTCTTCAGTTCCATGGCGGCGATCTCATCCCCGCTGTGGGCGGCCAGTTCCAGCCACATGTGGGCAGCCACCAGATCCCGCTCCGCCCCCTGGCCATCCCGCAGCATCATGGCAAGATTGATCTGGGCCTGGGGATCGTTTTCCTTGGCCAACGTTGCGAAGGCGGCATGGGCGCGGCTGAAATCCTTGTTCTCGTAGGCGCGCACCGCTTCGGAAAAGGCTTCGTCCTGGTTGTCGAGGAACAGGTCGAGGATGTGGGTGGTGTTCATGATTTCTCTCCTTTGTCGAGTGATTGTGATACCGCTTTCATGGATAGTCTGGGCAACGCTCCACGGGTCTGATTGCCTGCCCGCATGTACGCCAGGGCAATCAGGGTGTCGTGAGCCGTGACCAGCAGTTGCTGAACCTCCATCAGACAACGATGGACCATCCAGCTTTTCATCAAGGTCATCACCATCACGGGAGTGACCTGATTGCCCCAGCGTTCCGGGTTGAACAGCGTTTTAAGGGAGTGGCGGTAGCGGGTTTCGATGGCCTCCGCCAGACCCAGCAGGGCGCTCCCCTGACGTTGCACGTCACTGCCGCTTTCCCACCCTCAAGGACGCGGAAGGCTATCTGAT
>JADGAB010000082.1 GCA_015232245.1 Magnetococcales bacterium
CAGATGAATTTTCCCAAACCTCCGCTTTTTTTTTTTTTTTCACGGTTTATCAGAATTTCACCAAAATCTGATTTATCATTCTATCATATTCTCTTATCCAAATAGGATTGACGCCTTTCTCTCGCATCCTTATTCTGTGAATGAGGGGCATCATTGGCTGCATTTGCCAGCATTCACCGTTTACATTCATGTCACTTCGAGGGGATCGCGCCATGAATATCCTGAACAACCTCCGCTTGCAAACCCAAATCTGGCTATTGGTGATTCTGGCTTTGGCGGGCATGCTGATTTTCAGTGTGCTGACCATCCTGGCGGAAAAAGAGGTCATGATGGAAGACCGGCGGATCAAGACCCGCAATCTGGTGGAGACGGCCCACTCTCTGCTGGTCTACCACCACAACCTGGAAACCAAAGGCAGGCTGACCCCGGAAGCGGCCCGGACAACCGCCAGGGAAGCGGTGAAGGGATTGCGCTATCAGGAGAAGGACTATTTCTGGATCAACGACTACACCCCCACCATGATCATGCACCCCTTCAAGCCGGAACTGGATGGCAAGGATCTGTCCGGGCTCAAGGATCCCCAGGGGACCGCGTTGTTCGTGGAGATGGTCAAAGTGACCCGGGCCCAGGGGGGCGGCTTCGTCCCCTATCTGTGGCCCAGACCCGGCGAACAGGCCCCGGTCAAGAAAATCTCCTACGTCAAGGGATTCGAACCCTGGGGCTGGATCGTGGGTTCGGGGATCTACGTGGATGACGTGGATGCGGCCATTCAGCAACGCATCAAACAGATCGCCCTGACCACCGGCGTTCTGATGCTCATGCTGGGTCTGATCGCTCTGGGCATGATCCGGCTGATCAACCGCCAGTTGGGTTGCGACCCCAAGGTGATCCATGAACTGGCCCAACGGGTGGCCATGGGGAATCTGGATCTCACCCACGGCAAGACCGCCGACTGTCGCACCGGCGCCTTGTCCTCCCTGCAGGCCATGGTGCGACGACTGGGCACGACCATCGAGGAGGTGCGCGCCATTTCCGGAGAACTGGTCCAGAAAGGGGGAGAGTTTCTGAGCAACGCGGGTTTCA
The DNA here is from genome assembly GCA_015232245.1 of Magnetococcales bacterium. GTDB lineage: Bacteria > Pseudomonadota > Magnetococcia > Magnetococcales > Magnetaquicoccaceae > Magnetaquiglobus. Next base: position 1,084 of record JADGAB010000082.1, read on the forward strand.
TCTCCCAGGGAGGGGAGGCCCAGGATGCGGGTCTGGCCAAAACTTTCGAGTCCATGGGGGAGATCGCCGCAACCAACCGCCGCAACACGGAAAACGCCACGGAAACCGGTCGCATCGCCGCCCAGGTGACTCAGGACGCCGAGGAGACCGGTCAGGCGGTATCCCGCGCCGTTCTGGCGATGCGGGAGATTGCCGGCAAAATCTCCATCATCGAAGAGATTGCCCGTCAGACCAATCTGTTGGCCTTGAACGCCGCCATCGAGGCGGCCCGAGCCGGGGAACACGGCAAGGGATTCGCGGTGGTGGCCGCGGAGGTGCGCAAACTGGCGGAACGGAGCCAGGGCGCAGCCGGAGAGATCATCCATCTCTCCTCCAGCAGCACCCAGGTGGCCGAACAGGCCGGAGTGATGCTGCGTCAGTTGCTGCCCAACATCCACAAGACCGCCGCGCTGGTTCAAGAGATCGTGGCATCTGGTTCGGAACAGTCGGGACACGCGGACCGGATTCTGGAATCGTTGAAAGAACTGGTGGAGATCAGTCAACGGAACTCCACGGCATCCCGGAGCATGGCCCAGGATGCGGAAACCCTGAAAGAGTACGCAGACCGGCTGGATCGGGTGATCGGCTATTTCAAGGCATGACGGAGTTGGCGGTCATGGACAATCCGGAAGGGCTGCGTTAATATTTCGGCTTTGCATGCGGCTTTCAAAAGGGGCGGACCACCGGTTGAATGGCAGGGTGCCCCTGCTGAAAAAACCCTGAAACCTCCAACCAGATCCTTCCCATGCCCGTCCATCCCGATCTTCCGGAATCCCTGGCCATCATGATTCAGGCCGCGCACGAGGCCGGCGAACGGATCATGACCTATTTCCGACCCGGACAGACTGTCTCGGCCAGCGCCGAGGTGCGGGAGAAAGGACACGACAACCCCTTGACCAAGGCCGATCTGGAGGCCGACGCCCTGTTGACCGAGCGCCTTCTGGGCGCTCATCCGGGATACGGCTGGCTTTCCGAGGAGACCGTGGACCATCCGGACCGGCTGGCGCAGGAACGGATTTTCGTGGTGGATCCCATCGACGGCACCAAGGAGTTCATTGCCGGTCTGCCCCAGTTCGCCTTGTCCCTGGCCCTGGTGGAGCGGGGTCGGCCCGTGGCGGCCTGCGTCCACAATCCCGCCACCCGGGAGACCTTCACCGCCATCGCGGGTATGGGCTGCCGCTTGAACGATCAACCGGTCCAGGTCTCAGCGCGCAGCGAACTGACCGGCGCCGCCTGTCTGGCGAGCCGCTCCGAAACCGCCCGGGGAGACTGGCAGCCGTTTCTGCGGGAGTGGCGCATTCAGACCATCGGCTCCATCGCCTACAAGCTGGCCCTGATCGCCTGTGGCCGTTTCGACATGACCTTCACCCTCTCCCCGAAAAACGAATGGGACTTCTGCGCCGGCGACCTGCTGGTGCGCGAGGCCGGAGGCCGGGTCACGGACAAAAACGGCGCAATGTTCAGGTTCAATCAGGCCGACCCCATGGTTCGCGCGGTGTTGGCCACCAACGGGCGGCTGCATGAACCCCTGCTGACCCGCCTGGTTTCCATTCCCCTGGCCCCGGACCGCTATTGTCTCAAGCGGTAGTCATCACTCAAATGTCTGTCTCGAAAGCAGGAATATCGCCATGAATCGCTACGACGCATACGGGATCGGTCATGCCCTGGTGGATACGGAAGTGAAGGTGACGGATGAGTTTCTCCTTCAGGCCGGCCTGACCAAAGGCACCATGACCCTGATCGATGAAAATCGCCGCGCCCAACTCCTTGAACAACTGGGGTCTGCCCCCAGGCATCGGGCCTGTGGCGGCTCATCGGCCAACACCCTCATCGGGCTGGCACAACTGGGCGGCGCGGCCTTCCACTCCAGCCGGGTGGCCAACGATGAAAACGGCCTCTTCTTCGCCCGGGACATGAAAACCAACGGGGTCGATAACGATCTGGACCACCGGGCCAACCTGGGCGCCACCGGGCAGTGTCTGGTGCTGATCACCCCGGACGCGGAACGGACCATGTGTACCCATCTGGGGATCTCCGAGGGCTTTTCCATCTCCGATCTGGCCCCGGACCGGCTGGCCGCCTCCCGGTGGCTCTATGTGGAAGGGTACCTGGTCACCTCTCCCACCGGTCGTCAGGCCGCCGTGGAAGCGGTCCGGCTGGCCCGGCGTCACGGGGTGCGCATCGCCTTGACCTTCTCCGATGTCAGCATGATAGAATTCTTCCGCGCAGGCCTGGAGGAGATCATGGGCAGCGGGGTGGATCTCATCTTCTGCAACCTGGCCGAAGCCCTGAAATATGCCGACACCGATGACCTGGAAGTCGCCAAATCCCACCTGGCGCAAAAATGTTCCGCCTTTGGCCTCACCCTCGGCCCACAAGGCGCCATCATTCGCATCGACCAGCGGGAGCATGCGATTCCGGGCATTCCGGTGCAGGCCATCGACGCCAATGGCGCGGGTGATCTGTTCGCCGGCGCCCTGCTCTACGGTCTGACCCATGGATTCACCCCGGAGCGGGCCGGTCTGCTGGCCTGTCGGGCCTCGGCGCTGCTGGTCACCCGGCAGGGTGCCAGGCTCTCCCGGGAGCAAACCTTGAATGTCTTGAACAATCTGGATTGACGCCATGCTCCTGAAATCCAAATCCTCGGGCGCGCCCCGTGATCGTCGGGCCCACTCCCGCGTGGATTTCCAGCACGAACTGCTGTTGCGGGATGGGGATGGCCGGATGTTCCGGGGAGCGTTCGGCGACATCAGCTTGCGAGGCATGCTGTTTCTTTGCGACGAACTGCCCGCCAAGGGGGCCGAAGTCAGCGGCACCCTCACTCTGGGAAACATCTCCCTGCCGTTCAAGGGGGTGGTGCTGCAAGCCCAGTCGGACCGTGGCGCGGCGATCCGGTTTCAAGAGATGGATGTGGAGTGTTTCAGCCATTTGCGGCGTCTGGTCTCCTTGAATCTGGGAGATTCGGACGCCATTGATGACGAGTTTCTGGCCGCGCTTTGATGACAAATTTCTGAAAAAAAAGCGGGGGTCTGGGGGATTCCTCCCCCAGGGTTTTGACTTTGCTTTTGGCGCGCCTTCACAAGAAGCTTTTTCCACGCATCGCGTGAAAAAAGCTTCGCGCGCAGCCTTGACAACGGGCCAATTTTCGCTCAAGCGAAAAATGGCCCGTTGCCCTTGCCCAAAACCAAGCCGCCCGCGGCGGCTGGCGGGGCGCTCAAGGGAATTGCTTCGCAATTCCCTTTTGAAAGCGCCAAAAGCTTAAAAGTCCCAAGGACCTCATTCCTGGATCCCACCAGGGGGATAATCCCCCTGGATCCCTGTCAGTAAAACAACGCATCCCGAAACGGATGCGATTCAAGCAGCCGTCAAAGTGGTTCACGAGACAACCGACACAACCTGCGGATCCATCATTCAACCACCCGATAGACTTGTCAGATCAATGCGTTGTCAGTACACTTGACCTGATCCTGGATGGCGCCCTCACAAGGAATTAGATATGTCATTTACCGAATCTCCATTTCATATATTCTTTCTGGTCGTATTTCTGTCGTACCACGCCATGCGCAACAGCAAGCACAGTCAAAATATTATTATAATATTTTCAAGCTATTTTTTTTATGGCTGGTGGGACTGGCGTTTTCTCGCGCTGATGATGGTCTCCAGCCTGGCCACCTATGGCTGCGGCCTGTGGATTGAGAAGAGCCGCTCCAGACAAACCAGAAAAAAAGTCCTGCTTTCCGGTGTGGTCATGATGCTGACCATTCTTGGCTTTTTCAAATATTATAATTTCTTTATCAGCGGATTGGCCACAATTCTGCCTTTTCTTGCAAAAGATGCGTTTCATCTCAACATTGTTTTACCAATTGGCATTTCCTTTTATACATTCCAAGCCATTGCCTACATGATTGACGTCTACCGGGGCCAATTCCCCGCTGAACGCAGTCTGGTTTGTTTTACTGCCTTCAAAGCTTTTTTTCCACAACTGGTTGCCGGACCGATCGAACGGGCCGATCATCTGCTGGTCCAATTTCATCAGCCTCGCACACTCAGCGTCGAGAGTGTCTCCCGCGGGATTTGGCTGATCATCTACGGTTATTTCTTGAAATTATCCGTCGGCGATACCATGGCCAGAATCGCGGAGACGGCATTCATCCCGGACCAACCGTTTGGCTGGTGGCTGCTGCTTGGATCGCTGGCTTTCTCCATACAGATTTATGCCGATTTTCATGGCTACAGCCTCATCGCCAAGGGGTTGGCGCTGTTACTTGGGTTTGATCTGATCTTCAATTTCAATTACCCTTATTGGTCCTGTTCAATCAGAGAGTTCTGGCAACGCTGGCACATCAGCTTGAGCAGATGGCTGCGGGACTACCTGTACATTCCCCTTCGGGGATCACAGGGCACCTCACTCATGACGGCCCGCAACCTGATGCTCACGATGCTGTTGGGGGGATTGTGGCATGGGGCCAATTGGACTTTCATCTTGTGGGGTGGATGGCACGGTTTGGCGCTGGTCGCCAACCACCGGTTGCGGGCACGCTGGCACATTCCGAACACCCTCTGGTGGCGCATGGCGGGCTGGCTGGCAACCATGATTATTGTAATTGTTGGTTGGTTCTTCTTTCGTGCGCAATCGGTCGGACACATCGTCGGCATGGTCGCAGCCTGCAACAATATGGAATGGGTGCCCGGCCATTCAAGCGCGCTGCGATCCATTCTGCTCCTGGGAGGATGCATGACTGTGCTTGAATGGACGCAGGTTCGGTCTCAAGACCCTTATATTCTTTTACGTTCCAGGAATTGGCTCGCTGCATGTGTGATGGGACTGATGGTTGTCGCCATCATGGTCGCGTTACGACAGAATCACATCGCCTTCATCTATTTTCAATTCTGAACAATTCCAAGCCGAACGGAGTAGGGATCAGTGCGGATTTCAACGGAAAACCACAAAAATCCCGAGTCGCCATCCGTCTGGAGGAGGGCGATCATTTTTGGATCAAATGCGCTGGTCGAGTGCGCAAGCGCGCTATGGCTGGTGGGTCGCACGCTCTCACCCACCATCCTGGCCGTTGCTGTCATCCTGCTGATCGCCTATGTACGCCATCCAACCATGGGGGATATTGACAAGAAACTCCAACATGTCAATAGTCTGGAAGACATTATCATGCTTGAACAGGCAAAACGAACCAGCAGCACAGGCAATACGGATCTGCTGCTCATCGGAGACAGTTCCTGTCTGATGGGCATTGATCCGAAGCAGTTGTCACGACAACTTGACGGAATCAGGGTCGATTCCCTATGCTCGATTGCCTGGATCGGTCCAGTCGGTTACGCCACAATGCTGCGCCACTATCTGGAGAAACATGAGGCACCGACAGATCTGGTGATTGTGCTTCATCTGGCGCAATTCAACAGAAAAATCGAGTGGGACCGTCAAACTGAATACATAGCGCACGCTTTTGATAAAGCATACCGCCTGTCAAAAGTGACGGAAGCTTTGGACTACCTGGAACACGCGCTTTTTGATCTGGTAAACTTCACATCTTTGAAAGGCAGGTATAAAATATACTACGGATCGGCAGAACAATTGCGCGTGGCTGTCCAATACGATGGGTCCCTGATCGATCCAAATACTGGATTGGAACCCACCCTTGCGCTCCATGCGAGACAGGTCAACAACACGAAAACCCCTTGTTATTTAAGTTCCCATGCACTCAATCAGCCATTCATCGATGCATTGAAAGAACTGGCTCAAGCCATTGCCCTTGTTGGCATAACAAAAAGTCATCTTCTGCTCTCTCCCATACCAGACAATGCCTATTGTGGCAACACAAATCACGACCATGAGATTGCCGCACAGACCATTGCCGCCCACCTTGATCTGTCTCCCGGACAGGTGCTGACCACTCCGGTCGTGCTGCCCAATGACCTGTTCTCCAGAAGCACCCACTTGAATCGGTGGGGAAAAGAACAATTCACCACATTGCTTGCCAACCGGTTGGACGGTGTTTTACACAAACCCGGCGCGACGAATCCGCAATCAACAAGGGTAGCCAAATGAACGATTTTCATGAAAAATGGGCCATTGCGGGATATCGACTTTTGGAGCCGCAGCAATGCGGGACGCGAAAAGGCGCCGCTTCGCGGCTTTGCTGCGCGCAAGGGAATTGCTTCGCAATTCCCTTTTGAAAGCGCCAAAAGCTTAAAAGTCCCAAGGGCCTCATTCCTGAATCCCACCCCAGGGATAATCCCCCTGGATCCCTGTCAGTAAAACAACGCACTCAAGACCAGGATCATGCCCGAACCCACTCTTCTCCCCCCGTTGCACGGCATTCTGCCCATCCTCGACGCAACGTATCTGGAACAGATCGACACCCTGTTGCCAGATACCGTGGCCCGACATTTGAACACCTTGCCCATCTCCTGGGTACAACTGCGCGCCAAGGGGGATCCGGACCAGACACACGCCTTCATGCTCCGCTGGCAGACGGCGTTGCGACAACATGCCCCGGGAATCCGGGTGATGCTCAATGATCGGGTCTCTTTGGTGGAAACTTTGCAGGCTGCCGGGGTGCATGTGGGTCAGGAGGATACGACGGTCGAGACCTGTCGGCAGCTTCTCACTCCCGGACGGCTGATCGGGCTGTCCACCCACTCCCTGGAGGAGATCCGTCAGGCCGAAACATGGAAGGTGGATTATGTGGGATTCGGACCCGTGTTCGCGACCCTGACCAAAAAGGACGCACGCGCGGTGCAGGGAGTGACCGCCCTGGCCGAGGTGTGCCGACAAACCCGACTGCCAGTGGTGGCCATCGGGGGGATCACCCTGGAGAGCCTGCCAGCCGTGGCCGCAGCAGGCGCGGCGGGCGCCGCCATGATCAGCGCCTTGTGGCAAAAGGATTGGGAATGGCGTATGGAGGAAGCGTGCCGCAGATGGGAACAGGGCCACCGCACCCTTTCCGAAAAGGCAACCTTTTGAAAAAAGAGGGGGTCCGGGAGATGCATCCCCCCGGACCCCTGATCATGACGCCATTCCTTGAAATCAGGTCTCGAAATTGATCTCTTCGACGGCGCGAGTGACCTTTTCCTGACGTTCGGCAGCGGTCTTGCAGCTGATGCACAGATCCGTGACCGGACGGGCCTCCAGACGCCGCAAACCGATCTCCACGCCGCACTCCTCGCAGTAACCGTATTCGTTCTCTTCGATGGCCTCGATGGTCCGCTTGATTTTGGAGATGAGCTTGCGCTCCCGGTCCCGGGTGCGCAACTCGAAGTTGCGGTCCGTCTCCAGAGAGGCCCGATCCGTGGGATCGGCAAAAATGGCCTTCTCTTCGGTCATGATATTGACCGTCTTCTCCGCCTCCTCCAGCAACTGCTTTTCCCATTCCAGCAGCAGATGACGAAAAAAGGCCCGTTGATTGGGACACATGAACTCCTCGTCCTCGGAGGGTCGGTATCCTTCAGGTAGTTGAATATCAGCAATTTTCATATGAACATCTCCAGGCAGATAAAGACATCAGACACATTAGCGAAATGCATCGTCAATGTCAATCGGGATACGCAAAAATCAGGACATGGGAAATATCTTCCCCGGATTGAGAATCCCCCTGGGATCGAAAATCCCCTTGATGGCCTGTTGCAGGACCAGCGAGCGGGGATCGAGTTCCCGAGGAATGAAATCCCGTTTCATGATGCCCACCCCGTGTTCCCCGGAAAGGGTTCCATTGAGCTGCAATACCAGATCGAAAACCTGCTCCAGGGCCTGGGCCGCCCTGACCTGTCTGGCGGGGTCGGCAGGATCGGTGAGCAGATTGACATGGATGTTGCCATTGCCCGCGTGGCCGAAACTGACGATGGGAACCTCGGTGGCCCGGGCGATCCGCTGGAGTCCGGCCACCAGTTCCGCCAGTCGGGTGACCGGCACCACCACATCCTCGTTGATGCGCCGGGGCGCGATGCGGGTCAGGGTGGGAGAGAGGGCATAGCGGGCCGACCAGATCCGTTTGGACTCCGCCTCGTCCCCGGCCACCACAGCTTCCAGGGGATCGAAGGCCAGCAGACGCTCCCGCAAGGCGCAGGCTTTCCGATCCACCTCGACGGCATCCCCTTCCACCTCCACCAGAAGCAGCGCCTGGCCCTCCGGATGACCCACCCCGCCGCCGTTGCCCCGGAGCAACTCCAGGGAGGCGGGATCGAGAAACTCCAGCGCCGATGGCGGCTCCCCACGGCCCATCACCCCGGCCACGGCCCGGGCGGCGCTCTCCATGTCGCGAAAGGTGGCCCGCAGGGTACGCCGCGCCTCGGGCAAAGGCGCCAGTTTGAGAATCGCCTCCACCAGCACCGCCAGGGTCCCTTCGGAGCCGATCAGCAACTGGGTCAAATCGTAACCCACCACCCCCTTGGTGGTATATCCACCCACCCGCATGGGCGAGCCATCCGCCAGCAGCACCTCCAACCCCAGCACCCAATGACGGGTCACACCGTAGCGGACCGCGTTGGGACCGGCGGAACACATGGCCAGATTGCCCCCGATGGTGCAGGAACGGGCCGAAGATGGATCCGGCGGCCAGAACAGGCCATGCGCGGCCAACCGCTCCCGCAGCACCCCGTTGACCACCCCGGGTTCCACCACCGCCAGCCGGTCGCCGGGTTCGATGGCGACAATCCGGTTCAAACGCTGGGTGGAGAGGATCACCCCTCCCTGCACCGCCAGTCCACCCCCAACGCAGCCGGTGCCCGCCCCTCTGGGAACCACCGGCACCCCGGCCTCATGACAGACCCGCAGCACACCGGCCACCTGCTCCCGGCTCTCCGGCAACGCCACAGCCCAGGGGAGAAAGCGGCGTCCCGAGTTGTCCCAGGCATAGGCCTCCCGTTGCGCCGCTCCGGTGAGCAGTCGTTCCGGACCCACGGCCCGGATCAGCCCCTCCCGCAGGGCCGAAGAGAGTTCAGAATCCGCCATCAACGGACGCGCCCGGCTTTCCGGACGACGACGCGGCGGGCGCACTGTTGGGGGCATTGCCGGGTTTGGTCACTTCCGGGGGTTTGGTGGCATCTCCCGCGCCACCCATGCGCACCGGCGCCACGGCGGGGCCTTTCTCTTTTTTCGGTTCCGCGCCGACGGTGATGGGCTGGGAGCGGGCGTCGATCTCGATATAGGAGACCACCTGACGGACCCCGCCCACCTGACGGGCGACCTCCACGGCCCGATCCCGTTCCGCCACCGACTGGGCCGTACCGGTCAGATAGACCACCGCCTTGGTGGTCTCCACGTGAATATCCAGACCCCGCACCCGTTCATCGGCCAGAAGACGGATCTTCACCTCATTGGTATACCAGGCATCCTTGGTGAGTTCCGTGAAGGTGGCGTGCTGAACTTTCAGTTCGGAATGGACCTTGACCACCCCACGGGTATTCTTGGCGATGTTGATGGCATTGTCGATCTCGGACTGGGAGGCCGCGGTACCGGTCAGCAGCACCGCCCCCTGATAGACCGAAACGTTGATGTTGGAGGCGCTGATCTTGTCACTGCGCATGTAATAGCTGCGCAGTTTCATGGCGAGCATGTTGTCCTCGATGGCGGACTCCGGGCTGCGCCGTTCACCCAGGATTCCGGAACTGACCGCCCCGTTGGGCGAATCCATGGGCACGCAGCCCGCAACACCCAGCAGGACCACCAGGGGGATCGCTCCCGAAAAAAGTCGCATACGGCTCATCGATCTGCACTCCTCAGAAGGGTTGCCTGGTATGACAGGCTGCCATGCCAAAAATCCATCTCTTGGGACTGCACGCAAGAATCATTCCCAGCCTGGACGAAAGGCGTCGGCAATCACCTCCGTATACCAGAACCCCCCCTCGCGCCACACCAGAACCGCATCGAAACGGCACGGATACGGGGTCAATTCCGGATGCCGCCGCAGATACTCCTCGGCCAGCAAGATCAAACGCGCCTGTTTGCGAGAATCGATGGACTCGCCCGGTTCTCCTGTGGCCGGGCTCCGGCGGGCCTTGATCTCGCAGAACACCAACACCTCTCCGGCCATGGCCACCAGATCCAGCTCACCCCGGCCAAGACGCACATTGCGCTCCAGCATCCGATAGCCCAGATTCGTCAGATCGCGGGCCGCCACGGACTCGGCCAACTGACCGAACGCACGGGTATTCATGGGAATCGTCATCCTTTCAACCCCGACTCTCCTGCCAAGGCGTGGAGATTTTTGCTGGATTAATTTCACTGCTTGTTTATGATGGTTTTTTTCCAAGGACCAGACAAAGATCAAGTCACCGAAAGGAGGAGATCCCCCATGCTCAATGCCGCCGACCGTTGGAGAATAGCAAAATCCCAATCCGGGCAAAATGTCTTCTCCACCTGGATCGACACTCCGGCTGATGAGACCCCCCAGGAACCCCGGAACTCCCTTCCGGCGCCCACTCCGGAAAACTGGGTGGCAAGCCTGCAGGGTCACACCCGTTTCCGGCCCCATGGGGCGATCCAGAGCGGCGATCCGGCCTCTCCCTGGCGGGAGTTGACCCTGGTGGACTCCCCTTCCCTGGAGGAACTTGTGACCGCCACCACCGAAGAGGAGATGGTTGACCTCACGGAAACCCCGTCCGATTCCCTTTCCGTTCTTGATCTCCCAAAGGAGGCCGACGCATCCCTCTCCTTGTGCATTCCCTCCCGGCAGATGATCTACACGGATCTGGTCAGTCGCGCTTTCGGACACACCACCCCCTGGACAACCCGGGAAGCCCCCAGACTGCCGCCTCCGGCGACCCCGACTCCTCCCGCCGCATCGCCGGAGCCCCCCCTGCTGCTGTCAGCCATGCCGGCTTGCGCCGATCCGGTCCCGGCTCCCGCCGATCCGGCCCCGGTCCCGGCTCTCGCCAGCGTCACCAGAAGCGCGGATCCGGTGCTGGTGGAGGCGTTGTTGCCCGGAGTGTTGCAGGCTCTGGCCGACGCCCTGAGCGCCCTGGCCGAACACCACGCCCAGAACCTGGAGACCCCGGCCACAAGCTATCTGCCCGATGACGGAGAACGGACGCGGATCCGCCAACACGCCATGGCTCTGGTGGAACAGGCGCGGGCCATGCTCGACGACACCCTGACCCGGGCCAACGAACTGGCGGATCAGGCGGCCAGCCCGATTTGAACGCGCGCCCATGATGGGATGTAACCTTTTGAGAAAAAAGCGGGGGCCTGGGGGATTCATCCCCCAGGGGTT
>JADGAB010000083.1 GCA_015232245.1 Magnetococcales bacterium
TCAAACCGGAAACTGGATGGCCCCACCCGGTCCCAAGGATGCGTGAAAAAATTTCTTCCGTAAAGCGCGCCAAAATCAAAACCCTGGGGGAGGAATCCCCCAGACCCCCGCTTTTTTTTTACAAGTGTGTCTGTCCAGACGAGTGCGCCCATCGGTTTGGTTCGGATCAAACCGGAAACCGAATGGTGAACTCCGTTCCTCCACCCGGTGCGCTCGCCGAGTCGATGGCGCCGTTGAGCCGCTGGGTTACCAGATTGTAAACAATATGCATTCCAAGTCCGCTGCCGCCCTGATTGCGGTTGGTGGTGAAAAAGGGTTCGTAGATCTGTTTCAAGGTCTCCTCGTCCATGCCCCGGCCATTGTCCCGGTAGTGCAGAAACACCGTGGCGCTCTCTTGCAGACCGGCGCGGATCACGATCCGTCCGCTGACACCGGGTTCGAAGGCGTGAATGAGAGAGTTCAGAATGAAATTGGAGACGATCTGGGAGAGCGCACCCGGATAGCTGTACAGGACAATCCCTTCCGGACACTCCACCTCCACCTGATGGCGGGAGTTCTTGAGCTTGGGTCGCAGGGTGAAGACCGTCTCTTCCAGATATTCCCGAAGATCGAAACTGCGTTTCTCCTGACTGGTCTGATCCACCGCCACCTGCTTGAAGCTCAGAATCAGATCCGAGGCCCGCTTCAGATTGGCCTTGATCAGCCGGGTGGCCTCGCTCACATTGTCCAGGAACCGTTCCAGATCCTCCCGGCGGGGAGTGCCCTGCTGGTACAACGCCAGAAATTTTATCGTCTCGCTCTCCAGATAGGTCACGGCAGTGAAACTGGTGCCCACCGGGGTCTTGATCTCATGGGAGATGCCGGCCACCAGTCCCCCCAGGGCCGCCAGACGCTCGGACTGGATCAGTTGATGCTGGGTGTTCTTCAGGGCGGTCAGGTGATCGTGGAGCGCGGCGGTGCGGGCCTTGACCTTCTCCTCCAGGAAGGCGTTCTGGAACTGCAAAGACTCCTCCAGATTCTTGCGCTCGATCATGCTCCCCAGGGTGTTGCAGATGGCCTCAAGCAGACTCTCCTCTTCCGGGGAGCTGGCCTGCCCGGGAACCAGATAGAGGGTCAACACCCCCAGCAGCCGCTCCCCGGATCGGATCGGCACCGCATAGTGACCATGGGGCCGCATCCCGTCAAAGGTGATGTCGTGGCGGGAGTCCACGCAATCGGCGTGTACCAGGGTGCAGGACAACGCCGCCCGTCCGCACAGACACCGACCATAGGGCACCTCCCGGCAGAGGTCGAGCAGGAGAGGATCCAGACCCTGATGGGCCACCATGCGGATGGTGCCACTGTCGGGTTGATCCAGAAAGATCGCCCCCTTGGCCTGAATCGCCAGCCAGGGCACCGACAGAATGAACTCCAACGCCTCGGTCAACTGTTCCTGAAGCGGAATCTGACGATAGGCGATGGCGTGCAGACCGTTGACCACCCGCTGATAGGTGAGATGATCCTGAGCCTGTCTTTCGGCGCGGATCCGCTCCGAAATATCCCGGAACACCACCACCGCGCCGAGAATCTCCCCCTGGTCGAGAATCGGGGTGGAGGTGTACTCCACCGGAAACGGCGTTCCGTCCCGACGCCAGAACAGCTCGTCGGCCACCATCTGGGTCTTCCCCTGGCGGATCGCGGTGAAGACCCGGCATTCGGCCCGGGGATAGGGGGTCCGGTCGGCGCGGGTGTGATGCACCAGATCGTGCAGGGAACGACCGATGATCTCCTCCGGACTCCAGCCGATCATCCGCGCTGCCGCGGGATTGATGAAGGTGGTGTGGCCCTGGGTGTCCAGACCGTAGATCCCCTCTCCCGCGGCCTCCAGAAGCAGCTTGTTGTGATTGCTTATCTTTTGCAAATCCGTCTGGGCCAGGATCCGTTGATTCAGCTCCCGGGTGATCGACTCCTGGGCCAGGGCCATGGCTTCGGCCACGGCGCTCACCTCGTCGGCATGGCCGGACCGGGCGGCGCTCAGGGCCTCCCGGATGGCCGGGGTGAGATCAAATCCTTTGGAGAACTCCCGCGCCACCCACCCCAGCAGGGTGATGCGACGGGTGATGCGCACCATCCAGGCCCCGAGGGTCTTCCAGAAGATCCAGGAGAGCAGGGCAAACAGGGTGGTGCCGGTCAGCAGGATCTCCTCCACCGAAAAAAGCGGCGTGGCGTGATGGCGGATCACCAGTTGGGGCGAGCTTTCCGGAGTAGTGCTCTCCCAGGGAATGGTCTTCTGGTCAAGACGCTGATTGCCCTGCCAGAGGGTGCCCAGACGCAACACCTCCGCCGGCAACTCGATGTTGCCCCGGGAACTGGCGGTGACCCGGTTCTGATGCACCAGGAAAAGATCGGTATAGGGCAGGGTGTTGCGAAACAACAGGCCGTTTTCCAGAGGAATCAATACGATCAGGGCGCCGTTGCCCTGGGAGCCGAGCCAGAATGGCTGGGCGATCCAGCGATGCAGAATCCCGCTCCCCGGGGCAAGGAACCAGCCGAAATCAGCGGTGAAGTCCGGCGGAGTGGTCAAATTCAGGAAGGTGTTCTGATGGACAAAAAGCACCCGTCGCTGCGGATCGGTGACCACAATGGCGGCAAAAAGCGGATTGGCGTCGAGCTGCAGCTCGCTGCGCAACCGCTCCCAGTCGGGCCGGGAGTCGGGGAAGAGATTCAGCAGTTCCAGACGGTTGTGCAGACGAATGGCCTGTTCCTGCCACTCCTGTTCCAAGAGATTGAGTTTTCCGCTGTAGAACCGCTCCAGGGAGGTCATCACCTGACGGGCGGAGCTGTTCATGGCCGCGTGTTGCAGCCCCAACGCCAGCAGGGCGATGAGCACCACCATCAACAGGGTGATCAGGGCCACCCGGCGGGTGGCCTGGCCGGGCAGCACATCCTTGCGGGAGGGGGCGGGCAAGTCGGGGTCTACTCCTTGCGTCCGGCCCATTGGTCATTGATCAGATCCTCCATGCGGATGGAGGTGGCCTCCGGGGTGCTGGTGTGAAAGAAAAGGTTGGTCTGGGCGATCTGCTCTTTGGAAAATGCCCCGTCCCGACTGAACATCCGGGGATATTTCTTCAGGCACAACAGTAAATGTTGCCGTTCTTCCGGATGGGTCACTCCCAGGCGCTCCACCAGCTCCTCCGGGGAGTGTTCGGTGATCCAGACCAGGGTGCGCCGCAACGCCTTGACCAGACGCCTGATCTTCTCCGGCTCCTGGGCCACCACATCCGGACGGGTGGCCAGGGCGGCATGCAGCACCCGGGCGCCGGGAATGTGCCGGGTGGTTTCCGGTTCTCCCAGGTTGACCAGAAAAAACACCTTGCCCTGGGCCAGCAACACCGAAGCGAACGGCTCCTCGGAGACAATGGCGTCCACCTGGCCGGATTCGAGCATGGCGGTACGCTTGTCCCACTCCTGCCCCGAGGAGATCATCCGAACATCCCGGGGTTTCAGACCGTCGGTGGCCAGCAGCAGTTCCAGCAGTTGCTGGGAGACGGTCTTGGCGTTCACCGCGCTGGTGTGGACGCCGATGATCCGACTCTTGAGATCGGCGATGCGTCTCACCTGGCCTTCCAGACCTTTGCGCACCATCAGCACGAACTGCGGGGAGTCCGCGATCGCCGCCACCCCCACCAGATCCCCCCCGTGGGCCTTGAGGGACATGAGGGCCGGAAAACCGGCCACGGAAAAATCGCTGTTGCGGGAGATCATCTCCTTGATGGCCATGCCCCCCCCGCCCACATGTCTGATCTGCACCTCCAGCCCCTCTTCCCGGTCCGCGCCGATGCGGGGCAGAAGATCCATGGGCATATAGGAGAGATTGCCCGGTCCCACCACGCTGACCACGGTTTTCAACACGGGATCGGCGTGACCCGGGGAGACCGAGACCGAGAGCAACAGCAGCAGACCGAAAGTCCAGAGGCGCCAGGCAGGGATCATCGGGGTATTGTCCATAATTTCAGTGTGTAAGTCATAAATTGCATCAGAATAGATTAGCGCAAATGCTCTCCACCGTCCACGTGAATCAGCGTTCCGGTGAGGAAGGAGTTGTCGAGAAGAAAAAGCAGGGCCGAGGCGATGTCATCCGGGTGCCCGGCCCGTCCGAGAGGGGTGGCCGCGCCGATGCGGGCAAAGGCTTCCGGGGAGTCGTGGGGAGCGGGCAGAATGGGACCGGGACCAATGGCGTTCACCCGGATGGCGGGGGCCAGTTCCAGGGCGGCCTGACGGGTGAGGGTCCAGAGGGCGGACTTGGCCGCCGAATAGGCGGCGTATCCGGGTCTGGGGCGGTCGGCGTGCTGGTCGATGATCTGGACGATCTGGCCGGACATCTCTGCGGGCAGACGGCGGGCGAACTCCCGGGTGAGCAGGAAAGGGGCGGTGAGATTGATGGCCAGATGTCGCTCCCATTGCCGGGAGGAGCACTCCCGGATGGAGCCCCGTTCGAAAATGGCGGCATTGTTGATCAGCAGGGTGACGGGTTGACCGCCGAGGAGGGTCTCGGCCTGTTCCAGCAGGGATCGGGTCTGTTCCGGCTCCGCCAGATCCCCCTGGAGCAGGTGAACCTCTCCCCCCTGGTGCGCCAGCTCCTGTTGGAGCGCCTGGGCAGCGCTGGCGGAGGTGGCGTAGTGGAGCACCACCCGGATGGAGCGACGGACAAGAGCGCGGACGCAGGCGGCGCCTATGCGGCGTGCGCCACCGGTCACCAGGGCGGTGGAAGGAGCAGCTTGCATGGGGGCGGGTCTCCGGCTGGCAGTGGCGATAGGTGGTTTGGTGGTACCATTGGCGATCCATCGAGTCAACCCGGATCGAAATTGCCCCGTGAAGTTCGGAATGGCGCGCAAAAATTGCTCCGCAGCCGCCCCACCAGCCGGAAGAGGCGGGTTGGAAGGGTGCAATATTCCTTGCAGTGGAAAGTTTTTGGACAGATTGGTCAATTGACTAAAAACAAACAACTTTATCATGCATGGAGAAGCATGCATGCGAGTATTGGTTAGGTTTTCTTGTCAGGGAGGCAAACGGAGCCGTGCTTGCCGGAATGGCGTGAAATATGGTTTTTTGCAGGAAAATTCATTGGTACGGTAATTGCAAAATTGTTTTCATGAATGCGGACGATTTGTGGTGCGCGTGTTTAAGGAAAGAGATGCCGCGGCAACACCCAATGCACGAGAAAGACAGGAGTTCGGAACCATGAGAACACAGACGTACGCCAGACCGGCCAATGATGAAGGAGCCTTGGTTCATTTCATTCCAGCGGTGGTTTTCAAGGAGGAGGCGCGGGATTGGATGCTGGATGTGACCGATCAGCTCAAGACCGTGGAGGAGCGTGGCGGGGATGCGGTGTTGACGGATCACATCTCCCGTTCCATGGGTGCGTTTCATCAGGTGGCGGCTTTGCGGGGACTCAATGAGGTGGCGGATCTGGCGTTGAGCGTGGCCCGGGCATTGGAAAGCACTCCGGGCAAACATCAAACCGCTCGTCAGGTGGTGGTCCTCTCTCTGGCTGCGGTGAGTCAGATTCAGTGGCTGCTCAATCCCTCCCTGGAAGAGGCCGGAGAGAATGCCCGGCGGATCATCCATGGGTTGTTGGAACAGTGGTGAGCATGCTAACATGCACTATGGCGCGTCGAGGACGCGTCTGGCTGCGGCGGCCGGCGCTGCTGTCGGGTAAGGGGTTATGCATCGGGGGAAGCATGAACGAAGAGATGGCCGATGCCATTCTGGAATCGGTGCTGGACATCTGTCGTGGTTATCTCTCCTTGGAGATCTGTTCCGGCATCCGGCATGAGGAGGTCTCCCTGGAGATTCTGGAAGCTTTGGAAGGTTTGTCGGTCAGTCAGGAGACCACCACCGTGGTGAGTTTCACCGGCGCGTTGCGTGGCGCGGTGGTGTTGCGGGGTTCGGTCTCCATTGCGTTGCTGTTGGTCAGCGCCCTGGCGGGCAAGCGTTTCGACTCCCTGGCAGGACAGGCGGTGGAGGTGTTGGGAGAGTTGGCCGATCTGATCGCCGGCGGCATCCGCACCCGTCTGTCCGCCCACGGCGAGATCCGGCTCACTCCGCCTCTGGTGGTCATCGGCAGCCGCTACGCCCTGTACAATGCCCGGATTTTTTCCAGGGCCAGACAATTTTTTCAGGTGGAGGAGGGCACCTTCTTCGTCGAGTGCTATTATTTGAAGGATAGCGCCTGAAGTGAAACCGTGCCTCCTTTCAGAGGATGACAACTTTTGAAAAAAAAGCGGGGGTATGCGTCTGTTTTCCTAAACCGTAACCATTTTGGGATGCGTAGACTTATAGGGGTCCAGGGGGATAATCCCCCTGGACCCCACCAAGGGCTTTGCCCTTGGATCCCACCAGGGGGATAATCCCCCTGGACCCCTATACATAAAATAATGCATCCCGAAATGAATACGGTTTGACAATCATGTTGATTTTTCGCCTTCTCCCGCTGCTTCTGCTGCTGACAGGCTGCCAACTGGACACCCTGCTCCCCCCGCTCGCCGACGAGGAATCCCCTCCCATCGAGGGGCTTGTCCTGCAAAGCACACCCCAACTCGGCACCTTTCCCCCCCGACCACCCGTCGCCACCAACTGGCGGGATCCGATCACCGGCATCACCCTGACCCGCATCCCCGGGGGCTGCTTCACCATGGGAGACAACCAGGGAAAACCTCCGGAACAACCGGCCCATACGGTCTGCCTGCAGGATTTCTGGCTGGCCATCCACGAAACCACCCAGCAACAGTGGCAACAGATCATGGGCTCTGTGCCCATCCAGACCATCACCCAACCGGAGTTGCCGGTGGAAAACGTCTCCTGGAACGAAACCAGCCACTTTCTGCAACGCCTCAACAGCGCAAGCCCGGGCCGCTTCCGTCTGCCCACCGAAGCCGAATGGGAGTTCGCTTGTCGCAATCGAGGCAAAACCCGCCACTTCTGCGGCACCGACGACGACCCCACCCCCTACGCCTGGTACAATGGCGGCGGCGGATCCCTCCACCCGGTGGGGGAACGACTGCCCAACGGACTCGGACTGTTCGACATGAACGGCAATGCCTGGGAATGGGTCGCGGACTGGTTCGACGAAGGGTATTACGCCGCCGCGCCGGCCAACAATCCGGAAGGACCGGAAACCGGCTCGGCCCGGGTGTTTCGAGGGGGGGGAGTCTTCTCGGGACCGGAATTCATCAGAGCCACCCACCGGGCCAATCTCTGGCCGGACCGGAAACATTCACTGCTGGGATTTCGTGTGGCGGGAACGCCCCCGGACGGGGAGTGAAACCGGACAACCATCGGGGTCGGCAGACACCCTGTCCGCCTTCAACCGGCGGACAGGGCGCAACCTTGTTTCTTTGTTGGGCCTTCGGACCTGCAAGAAGTCCGAAACCCCGCAACCGCACGAGTCACATCACATGACACCGCCATGAGGAAGTCCGTCCAGGACCTCCCGGACCAGGGAACGGATCGCCTTGCCCACCGATTCCGGAATGGGCAGCGCCTCCTGACCGCGGAATTGACGGATGGCTTCGCCGATGGCATCCAGACCGGCCACATCCACCACGTCTTCTCCCTTGTACGATGTACCTACTGCGCTCCGGCCTCTTGCCGAAAGCTCCCGTGCCGCCGCGAGGGCCGCAGCCCCGCCTGAAACCCGGCCATCCATGACCGTTCTTTGGATTGAAGCGGATTCCGGCGCAACCAGTGCCATGTCCATTTCTCTACCTCGCAATCCTGTTTGAAGAAGTAATCCATTGACACTAAGATCGGCAGATTCCGCCACTCTCTTGAGAGAAATTTCAAGACAAAACCGGTTGAAAGTTCCAAACCGGAACATCCTGCAACAACCTTGCAGAATCAAACCACTTTTTGATAGGTTTCGTTACCAAAGACCGATCCCTCCAGGCGAAACGTAACAAATGGTCATCCAGGAGATTAATTCCCACGATGTGCTTGACTTTATCCTTCAGGTGAGTTGTCATAATATGCATGTCAAACAGACTTTGCCTCCGGAACAAACCGGATATTCAAATCCCATTCGACACCAAACAGATGCTCACCGAACCTTGCCGAGGAGAAGCACAATGACGATCAACCGTTTCAAACTCATGCTCATGGCGGGCCTGTTGGCCGGCATTGGGCTGACCGGCCAGGTCCAGGCCGATTCCAATCCCGTGGCCATGGTCACCCAGGCCCAGGGCAACGTCGAGGCCAGCAAGGATGGCGACAAATGGAAGGCGGTCACCCGCAACAAGCTCATGGGCGAAGGGGAGCAGGTGCGTACTGCGGCGGACGGTTCGGCCAAGCTCATCAACCAGATCACCGGAACCGTGCAGACCATGGGAGCCGATTCGGTGGTCAAGATCACCGCCAATGGCATCGAGAAGGTATCCGGTTCCCTCTCCGAACCGGACAAGAGCGCAGGCGATCTCCTGGAAAGCCTGGACAAACGGTTTGCCAAGGCCCAACGCTACACCACGGTGCGTCGCAGCGTGGACAAGGAAAAGGGCAAGAGCGTCAAGCTCGACACCATCAGCGAGATCTCCCTCTCTCCCCAGTTTCCCGAGCTGGTCTGGTCCAACATGGGTAACGAATACAGCTATGAACTGATCATCGACGAAAAGCCGACGCCGGTGCCGGCGGCTTCCGGAGAGATGGTCCGTCACAAGATTGCCGGTCTGACCCCGGGCAAGCACGACTATCTGGTGCGGGTGCTGCAGAATGGCCAGGAGATCTTTGCTCCAAAGAAGCCCGGCAAGATCAACTGGCTGGATGGAGAGGCCCTCAAACCGGTGGAAAAGGGCATCAAGGAGATGCAGGCTTTGGCCCCGGGAGATGATTTCATGATGGGCGCCTTCCTGGAGGATCGCGGATTCACCGTGGCGGCCATGGACATGTATCGCAAATACTTCAAGGACAACCCGAAGGATGTGGACATGCGCCCCATGCTGATCAAGACCTATCACGATCTCAACCTGAAAGAACTGCAGAAGAACGAAGCCCTGCAGTATCAAAAAATGCAGACCGAACAGGAGTGATCCCTGACCGGCGCCCGTACCCCTTTTTGTTCACAGGATCTTTCCAGGGGTTGCGGGCATCCGGATCACGGGTTGACAATACCAGGCGTCCGCCGGATTTTCTTTCCGGCGGACGCCTGCGTTTATGCACTCAAGGCGATCGCCACTTCAAGCAACACGTCACCACCGGGGACACGGCATGAAAAAGCTGGGACAATTCCTGATCCGCTACGACATCCTCGTCACACTGATCCTGTTTCTGCTCATGATTCCGGCGGAATATCACGAAACCTTCGCGCTGCTGGAGGAACAAACCGTTTCGGTGCGGCAACTGTTGCGGCAGAATCTGGCAAAACCTGACAAGACCCGGTTTTCGAAAGAAATTCTTTTGGTCAACACGGATGAGAAGTTTTTCGAGAAATACGGCAGTTTTCCCTTGCGGCGCACGGATCTGGGACGAATCGCCACCAATCTGACCACCCTGGGGGCCAAGGTGGTGGCTCTGGACGTGCTGATGGACTTTCCCAGCTCCTACCAGGAGGACGAGCCCACGGCGAGCATGTTGCAAAAAGCGGGAAACGTGTTGCTGGTGGCCCAGGCGGAGATCCGCCAGGGGCGCTATCAACGCATGAATACCGCCACCCCCAAACTGGCGGCGGTGTCCAAAAACGGTTACACCAACATCAGCTCCCAAAGCGGCATTGTCACCAGTCTTTCCCGGTTGAAGATCTATCCAGAGATCGCCCGGAAGGACAAAAGCTGGCCCTATGCGGTGATGGCTTTGGCCATGTACTGGGGAGTTGAACCGACACTGGAGAACAATACGCTCCATCTGGGGAGCAAGGTCAGCATCCCCCTGAATCAGAACCAGGAGGTCTACATCGACTTTCCTCCTCTGCAGGGAGCGCGTTTCTTGAGTCAATCCCAGTCGGCCATGTCGGCTTTGGAATTTCTCAACATCGACGACCTGGACGAGGATGAACGCAATGAGTTGAGCATGTGGGTCAAGGGCAAGCTGGTGATTGTCGGCGACACCTCGGAGGTCTCCCACGACTGGTTCGACACCCCGGTGGGGATGGTCTACGGGGTGGAGATCATTGCCGATGTCATCAACACCCTGATGAAGGGCGCCCCCTTGCGGCCAGTGGAGACCAATACCGAAATCCTGGTGATGCTGCTGTTCATGCTGGGAGTGCTGATCACCGGGGCCATACAGAATCCCATGCGTCGCACCCTGCTGGCGGCAGGCATCACCGTGGTCTATCTGACCGTGGAGATCCTGGCCTATATCCATCTGGATCAGGTCTTCTCCATGAGCTATCCCCTGGTGGCGGGATTCTTCGGTTTTGTCGCCATCACGATCCGCTATTATCTCCTGGAGATGAGCCAGAAGCGGATGATCAAGGGGGCGTTCGGTCAATACCTCTCCCCGAAGGTGGTGGATATTCTCGTCAAGGATCCCAGCAAGCTCTCCTTAGGGGGGGAGCAGCGGGAGATGACGGCATTCTTTTCCGATGTGGCCGGTTTTTCCACCATTTCGGAAAAATTGACCCCTGCGGAGCTGGTGCAACTGCTCAATGAATACCTCACCGCCATGTGCGACATCATCGCCCGGTATGATGGCACGGTGGACAAGTTCGAAGGGGATGCCATCATCGCCTTTTGGGGCGCGCCGCTGGATCAGCCCGATCACGCGGCTCTGGCCTGTTGCGCCGCCGTGGACATGGGTGCCCATATGGTGAAAATGCGCGAGCAACTGGCCGCCGAGGGGCGTCCCAGATTGACCGTGCGCATGGGTTTGAACTCCGGTCCCATGGTGGTGGGGAACATGGGTTCCAAGCAGCGCATGGACTATACCATCATGGGGGATGCGGTGAATCTGGCGGCCCGGCTGGAAGGGGCCAACAAGTTCTACGCCTCGGACACCATGGTGTCCGGTGTCACCTACGAACAGGCCAAGGAGCGCATCGAGGCCCGTCCTCTGGATGTGGTCCGGGTGGTGGGCAAAAAGGAACCGGTGCCGATCTATCAATTGCTGGCCCACAAGGGGGGACTGAATCCGGAGCAGCAGAAACTGCTGGATCACTATCTCAAGGGTCTGGAGCTGTATCGTCAGCGCTCCTATACGGAGGCCATTGTCGCATTCGAGGCGGCGTTGGCGGTCTTTCCCGAGGATGGACCCTCCCGGACCTATGTGGAGCGCTGCAAGGAGTATCTGGAAAATCCGCCCCCTGCGGATTGGGATGGGGTGTTCCAATTGACATCCAAGGGATAAGGGATGTCGGCACGACCCTTGCATGATCATTGGAGTTGAACACCAATGCCTCAAATCAGCAAGGGGAATGCAAGATGAAAAAGTGGCAAGCATCTTTACTGATCGCAATGGGAATGTTGGTCGCGCCCGTGACAGGCGAGGCGGCGCTGCATCGCAAGGCGTGCGAGACACCGTATCAGGGGGTGAGCGTCTGTTGGGACGCGGTGGCCGAGGATGACGCGGTGGAGCTGCCTCTCCCTTATGCCAAGATGCATCTTTTGCCCATTGCCCGTCAGGTGGCCGGACAGCCCGAGGTGTGGGTGGACATGAGCCGGACCATTTTCCGGCAGTTGCTCACCGGGCATCTGGCCGATCAGCTCGTTCCGGAGTGGACCCCGGTCTATCATCTGGAAGGGGCTTTGGCTTTGAGTCAGAGTTCCGGCTGGCCGGCGGTTTTGTGGATCGCCCCCCGGGAGACCCGCAACAGTTCCGCCACCTCCGCCGGGCTGGTGGATTGGGATGTCTATCTGATCTCCAAGGGGCGGTTGATGCGTACGGTCCGGGTGCGGGTGGAGTCCCGTCCCAATCAAAAAACCGACGGACTGGAAAAGGCCACTGTGACCGGTTCCATTCTGGCGGCCACCGGTGCTCTGGCCGGAGCGCCCATCGGCTCCATGGCGGCGATTGCCGGCAGTTACGCCATGGGGCAATCCTCCCCGCCCGAGGCGGGTCAGCCATTGGAATTGATGACCGAGCTGGCTACCCGGCAGGTTCTGTTTCTCTTTCAGCAGACCTTCGAATATCTGCCCGCTCCCCGCACGGAAAACGGGGTTGTGGATCCTTTGAGCAAGGAGAACATGAGCAACCTGGTCAGGCGGCCTTTTGAGCCAAAATAAACCGTACCCGTTTCGGGAGGCGTTGTTTTATTTTCAGGGGTCCAGGGGGATTATCCCCCTGGTGGGGTCCAGGGGCGAAGCCCTTGGTGGGGTCCAGGAATGAGGCCCCTTGGTGGGGTCCAGGAATGAGGCCCCT
>JADGAB010000084.1 GCA_015232245.1 Magnetococcales bacterium
CTGGACCCCTGCAAGTAAAACAATCAACGCAACCGGTACCAGATCCCTCCAAGCCACTCGTGCAGTTCCATGGCCGTCATCGCCAACGCCTCCGCGTTGGGAATCCACAACAGCAGATCGTTTGCATCCCAGGAAAAACTCAGTTTGAATTCCGGTCGGATGGCCATGGGCGCCGGAATCACCTGAATGGAGTTGCCCGCAGCCTGCTGAAAAGAAAGCAAGGCCCGGGACATGTCCCGGTGATGCACCACCAGCAGAATGCGGTTGATATTCGCCTGTTTGAGAATGGCGGTGGCAAAAAGGGCGTTCTCCCGGGTATCCCGACTGGCTTCATCCTTCCAGGTGACCGGGATGTGAAACTCCTGCTCCAACACCTCCGCCATGATGGCCGCCTCGGAACGCTCCTCGTTGTAGGGTCGTCCTCCGGCCATAAGCAGAGGCAGACCGGTCAGCCGGTGCAGACGGGCGGCATAGCGAACGCGCACCAATCCCCCCGGAGAGAGGGTATCCTGCTGATCGTACTCCGGCGCCTTGGAGGCCCGACCGCATCCGAACACCACAATGGCCTGGGCCTGACTCCGACGGATTTGATCGATGGTCAGGGCATCCCTGTAGCCATGGGGATGTCTGGCCTCGGCCAACAGGTGGGCGGTGAGGGGAATGGTGCAGAGATACCCGGCCACCAGCAACAACCCCAGCATGAACCGCAACCGAAAGAGCCGGGCGCCGATCGGACTGGAGCGGGGCAGATGGAGCAGCGCCAGGGCCAGCGCCAGACCGGTGAGCATGGCTCCGGGAGGGAGCAGGAGCTGTTCGATCAGACGGTTGAGCAGGGGCGTCATGCGGGCATCCTGCGGGCCGTGCCGGCGTGGGGATGGGCCTGATCATAGACACGGCTCAAGGATTGGACATCCAGATGGGCGTAGCGCTGGGTGGTGGAGAGAGAGGCGTGTCCCAGCAGTTCCTGGATGGAACGGAGATCCGCCCCGGCCTGCAGCAGATGGGTGGCGAAGGCGTGGCGCAGGGCGTGGGGGGTGATCTTTTCCGGCAGTCCCAGCCGGCGACGCAGCCCCTGCAACAGCCGCTGGATCTGACGGGGATTGAGACGCCGGTCTCCCGGCGTGTTGTTGACGCCGATGAACAAAGGCTCCCGGGGTTGCCGGGAGAGCGGCTCTGTCTCCCGGAGCGCCAGATAACGCCGCAACGCCAATACCGAAGGACGGGTGAGAGGGGCGATGCGCTCCTTGCCTCCCTTGCCCGAGACCCGGGCCTCCTGGTTGTCCAGATCGATATCCTGTCGGTTCAACGCGCACACCTCCCCGACCCGCAATCCGGAGCCGTACAGCAGCTCCAGAATGGCCCGGTCCCGCTCCTCGGCCCAGGGGGGAAGTTGGCGGCCATTGAGGGGCTCCATGGAGAGGGGGGCGTCGAGGATCCGGGCGGTCTCTTCTTCGGTGGGGGCGCGGGGCAGACGGATCCCCAGTTTGGGGGTGGAGACCAGCGCCGCCGGATTGCTTTGCATCTCTCCGGTACGCTCCAGAAATCCGAACCAGGCCCGTACCGAGGCCATGCGACGCTGCAGGGTGGTCCTGGCTTTTCCCTCCCGGCGCTCGAAGGCCAGAAAGGCCCGCAGATCCGCGGGACGGATCGTGCCCAGAGCGGCGGCGCTCAACGGGGCGCGGGCATGCTGTTGCCAGAATTCCGCGAAACGGGTCAGATCGCTCAGATAGGCGGCTGTGGTGTGTACGGAATAACGACGCTCCGCGCTTAAATAACGCTCGAAAGGGGCAAACAGGGGGTCGAGGGAGGCCGTATCAAGGGTGGACATGGACGGTTCCTTGGCAAATCAATGGGATGGACCGGAAAAGACAACTCCGGTCACGCATTGATCGTGCCAAGTGAACCGGGTGGGTTCCCCATTTATTCCGGATTGGCCAGCCGGGTGAGACACAACCCCAGGATATCCGCCAGATCCCGCAACAGATCGGTGGCGTCGCTGGGCAGAAACCGGTTGGGGGTCTCTCCTCCCAGATTGAGGGAACCGATCAGACCTTCCGGTCCGCTCTCCGGATGGGTGAACAGAGGCACCAGGGCTTCGGAGCGGATCCGGGCCGAGAACGGACCGAAAAACAGCTCCCGGTTGGTCCCTTCCTGGCCGACCCGGATGACAGGTCTGGGGGAGTCCCGCAGGGTTTCCACCAGCCGTTTGTGGTCGATGGAGAACACCCGGTCCGCGGTTTCCGGATTCCGGGACGTGGCGCCGAACAGGGCAATGAGTCCGGGTTGCCGGTCGCTCAAGGTGATGGTGGCCCGGTGAATGCCGAAAAGTTGTTCCGGATCATGGGTGGCGGCCCGCAGCAGCGCCATGGGATGGGGAGCGGTGACCAGACGCACCTGAATCTGATGGAAGGCCGAGTAGATCCGTTCGTTGTGGCGGATCCGGTCCAGCATGGCGTCGAGCTTGAGGGAGAGCTGTTCGTTTTTCTGTCGCAGGGTGTTCAGTTGACCGGCCTCCAGGCTCAACACCTTGCCCGAGGCGGTGATGGCCGCAGGCAGCAGATCGGGATTGGCGTCAAAGAATTCCGGATGGGACTGGAGCCAGCTACGGATCGTTTCCGGCGACAGATCGGCGGGATTATCGGCAGTATTCATGGTTGGATCGTTCGCTCTTGGCGTTGAATGTTGACGCGGTGCGGAAAAGACACTATTTTTAGCCAAAACTCATGAACATTGAAAAGGTTTCATGGGTAAAAAATGTCGGAAGCCGATTTTTTTCAGGGAGTGAACAGAGAATCATGGCATGCGAGATTGATGACGGCAATATCGAAAAGGTGGCTCGCTGCATGAAGGCGCTGGCCCATCCGCTGCGGCTGAAGGTGATCGTGGCCTTGCGGGATCGGGAGTTGAGCGTCCAGGAGTTGGTGGACGCCGTGGGCACGACCCAATCCAATGTCTCGCAGCATCTGACCATCATGCGTGACAAGAACATTCTGGATTCCCGACGCGAGGCCAATCAGGTCTTCTACCGGGTGGGAGACTGCAAGGTGTTGGATCTTGTGGCCTTGACCCGCAGCATCTTCTGCGATGCCCGGGCGGCTGCGGCTTTGGCCCAGGGCGCGGTGGTCGTGGACGGCGCCGAGGCGGACGCGGCCATCGCCAGGGAAAATCCGGCTTAAGTTCCGGTCCGCGCAGCATTCGCGTTTGAAAAATGTCTTGAACCTGCGTTCGGCATGCGGGGGGGCTTTGCCTCCGGCTGGATTGGGCGTTGGAAGGGTTTGAAACCATCGTGGGGGTCTGGGGGCAACTCCTCAGACCCCCCTTGGTTTATTGGTTTCAGTGGGTTTGACTGGGTGGTGGCATTCATTGGTTCCGGGGGAGTGATCGATGGAGTGGTTGCAACAGAACGGACTGACCGTTCTTCTTACCCTGATGTTTCTGGTGTTGGCGTTGAAGAATCCGCTTCTGGCCCGGGTGTACGGGGTGGAATCGGTGACGGTGCAGGGTCTGGCGGCGCTGCTGCAGGCCAAACCCGCCCCGTTGCTCATCGACGTGCGCACCCCCATGGAGTATGCCGCGGGACACATCTCCGGGGCCCGCAATGAGCCGTTGCACGGACTGAACAAACGGGTTGCGGCCATTCAGGAACTGGCTTCTGGCCGGGATGTGGTGACGGTCTGCCGCAGCGGGGCCCGTTCCCTGGGGGGAGCGGTGATCCTCAAGCGGGGCGGTTGTCCCAAGGTTCTCAATGTGTCGGGGGGCATGCTGCAGTGGACCGCTCAGGGTTTTCCGTCGATCCGGTGATGGCCGGTCCGGAGGGGGGTGGTTCCGAACCGTTTCTGGAGGAGGAGATCAAGCTCCAGGTTCCGAACCCGGGAGTGTTGGTTGCTCTGGCCGGAGATCTCTCTTGTCGCGGACAGGGGGAGTGGTTGGACCGTTCGTATCAGGATCGGTATCTGGACCATCCGGAGTGGCGCCTTCTGAAGCGGCGTCTGGCGTTGCGTCTGCGTCGCGTGACCGGGGCCGGGGCGTGGCTGGAGATCAAGGGGGGTGGCCAGGAGGAGAACGGCATCTGGCAGCGTCCCGAATGGCGTCAGGAGGCCGGAGCCGGGATGCCGGCTTGCGTGGCGGATCTGCCGGATGGTCCGGTGCGCCGGGGTCTGTTGGGTTTTCTGACGGATGAGGATCCCTTGCGGGAACTGTTCACCTGCGAGATGCGGCGGCGGGTGCTGTCGGTGTTGCTGGAGGAAGGTGCCCGGGTGAAGGTGAGTCTGGATCAGGGGGTGGTCCGGGCTGGCGCCGTGGAGATCGGGATGGTCGAGGTGGAGTTGGAGTGGCGCGCCGGTTCCCGGGAAGCGATGCGCGCTTTGGCGGCGGATCTGATGGCCCGTTACGGTTTGTTGCCGGCAAAGGGTTCCCGGTTTCATGCCGGTCTGGCGCTGCTCGCTCCGGATCCGGCCCTGATGGCCCGGTTTTGAGCATCATTAAACCGCGCCCATTTGGGATGTTGACTTTTGGAAAGCTTTACCCACAAGGCACCGCCTGCGGCGGCCTGCTGGGCGCGCAAGGGAATTGCTTTGGCAATTCCCTTTTGAAAAGCGCGCCAAAGGCTTAAAGTCCCAAGGGCTTCGCCCCTGGACCCCACCAGGGGGATAATCCCCCTGGACCCCTATCAATAAAACGACGCATCCCGAAATGGGTGCGGTTTAAGAATTTTTAGGGGCCTCATTCCTGGACCCCGCCAGGGGGATGATCCCTCTGGACCCCTGCAGGTGAACCTCCAATCCTCTCGCGCCTTGCATCCAATCAAGAAAGTTATCACATAACGATTCCGACAGTTCCGTAAGGGCGCGTGCGATTATCCGGTCGATTTTTTTGTGAAAATGGTTTAAATTCCCAAGGTCGGAATCCGTGACCACTCAACCTGGACGGAAATTTCGCCGATAGGAATCCTTGAACCACCGGTTTGCAGCCCGCTTGCAGGAGTTTGTCAACGTGCGTTACGTGAGTACACGGGGTGGAGTCGCCCCGATCTCTTTTTCCCAGGCCGTGATGATGGGATTGGCGACCGATGGGGGTCTGCTGCTGCCGGAACAGATCCCCCAGATCACCCCGGACCAGTTGCGTCACTGGGCGGGATTGTCATTCCAGGAACTGGCGGTGGAGGTCATGACGCCCTTCATGACCCCGGGAGAAAAAGTCACCGGTCAACTCCCGGAACTGGTGCAACGCTCCTTCAAAAGCTTCGCCCATCCGGAGGTCACTCCGGTGATCCGGGCCGGGGAACACTGGATCCTCGAACTGTTCCATGGTCCGACCCTGGCCTTCAAGGACGTGGCGCTGCAGTTTCTCGGCAACCTCTTCGAAACCCTCCTGAAAGAGGAGAACGGCCACCTCAACATTCTCGGAGCCACCTCCGGGGATACGGGCTCCGCAGCCATCCACGGCGTGCGGGGACGGGCCGGCATCCATGTTTTCATCCTTCATCCCTATGGCCGGGTCTCCCCCATCCAGGAACGCCAGATGACCTCGGTGCTGGATGCCAATGTCCATAACATCGCCATTCGCGGCTCCTTCGACGACGGCCAGAACATCGTCAAGGAGCTGTTCAATGATCTGGCTTTCAAAAAAGATTATCGTCTCGGCGCGGTGAATTCCATCAACTGGGCGCGCATCCTGGCCCAGATTGTCTATTTTTTCTACGCCTGGGGACGGGTCTCGGGGGGTGATCCGGCAAAACGGATGATTTTTTCCGTGCCCACCGGCAACTTTGGCGACATTTTTGCTGGTTACATGGCCCTGCGCATGGGGCTGCCCGTGGAGCGGCTGGTGCTGGCCACCAACCAGAACGATATCCTGGTGCGCTTCATGGAGAGCGGGGAATACCGTATCGGAACGGTCCACCCCACCATCAGCCCCTCCATGGATATCCAGATATCGTCCAACTTCGAGCGGTATCTTTATTATCTTCTCGACGAGGATCCGGAAGCGGTGCGCGAGGCCATGCGACGATTACAGAAAGAAAACGTTTTTGCCGTATCCGGGCACAAACGGCATCAAGCTCTGGAAATTTTTGCCCCGCGCCGGGTGAGCGAAGCGCAGACCCTGGAGCGGATCCGGATCACGTTCGATCGATACGGGGTGCTGGTGGATCCCCATACCGCCGTGGGAGTGGAGGCGGCCAGGGATTTTCCCGGGGCCGTCTGTCTGGCCACGGCCCATGCCGCCAAGTTCGGCGCGGCAGTTGCGAAGGCCGTTGGCCGGGAGCCGGAACTGCCTCCCGCGTTCCAGGGGTTGATGGAGCGTCCCACCCGCTGCTGCGTGCTGGATCCCGATCCGGAAGCGGTACGGGCCTTCATCCGCATGGAGCTGGCATGAACATTTTTCAACGTTTCACCCAGCAGACGGAGTGGTCCCCTGCCCGGGAGAGACGTCGGGCGGTCCGCTACCCTCTTCAGCCATTGGCCACGCTGCGCCTGGCCAATGGGGCGGTGACTCAGGGGTGGCTGAAAGATGTCAGTACCAGTGGGGCTCTGCTCACCGTGCGGGAGCTCCCTTTTGGTCTGGTGGAGGGAGAGGAGGGTGTGTTGACGTTTCCCTTCTCACCCGCCGAGCCGGACGGGGATCGCAGCTTCTCCTGCGTGATCCCCCGGGTCACCCGGAATGGGGTGGCCGTGCGCTTTATCGATGGAACATGATGTCTGGCGCGGAACATTCATTGCCTTTGGTGATGGTGAACGATGAACAATCACATGCGTGTTGCCCCTGTTCAGGCCGGAAGGCTTGTGGTGCTGCTTCTGGCCCTGCTGGTCTGGCTGGGGACCTTGGACCCGGTGCGCGCGGACATCTATACCTTTACCGATTCCAATGGGGTCATCCATTTGACGGATCGACCCCTGGGTCCGGAATATCGTCTGTTGATCTCCTCGCCCAGGGAGGCCAAGAAAAACCGTTCCCAACCCGCCAGAAGCCAGATCGAGACCCAGAACCAGCTCAGACAGAAAGTCTCCCTTGCCCAGTCCACAACCGGCCATTCCGGCTCCCGGGTGATTCGCTACGATGGACGGGATGCCATGCCCCGGGTGGTCACCATGGGGGGCAACATCTTTCCCCAGTATCTGAGCAACACTCCGACCCGTACCGTGGCCGCATCCATCCAGGACGCCTCTTCGCGTTATCAGATCCACAGCGCCCTGATCAAGGCGGTAATCAAGACCGAATCGGATTTCAATCCCCTGGCCGTCTCTCCCAAGGGGGCGGTGGGTCTGATGCAGTTGATGCCCGGAACCGCCCAGGATCTGGGCGTGGTGGACCGGACCGATCCCGGCGCCAACATCGATGGGGGGGTACGCTATTTGCGTGACCTGTTGGGTCAGTTCAACAACAACCTGATTCTCTCCCTGGCGGCCTACAACGCCGGTCCAGGCGCGGTGAAAAAATTCGGCAATACCGTTCCACCCTACGAGGAAACCCAGCAATATGTGGCCAAGGTGCTGCACTTCTATCGGGCCTATCTCGGGGCCATGTGACCAGAACACCCCTTCCGGAGGGTCGGGCCCGGTGAAGACCCGGTTCCGGTTCGGATGGATTCTGCTCCTGGTTCTGGGGTTCGCGGTTCCGTCGCATGCCGCAGAGAGCCGTTTCCAGGATGATTTCAATCGTCCGGACGGCCCGGCGGTGGGCAACGACTGGAACACCACCCCCAATCACAACGACTGTCCTCCTCCCAAGGGGGCCAAGAAACCGGCCCGCGCCAAGGAGGGGGAGTCTGCCAAAGGGGAGAGTGCCGCCACAGGGGTGGATCCGAAAAATCCCCTGTATGATGAAATCTCCCGGGAGATCGAAAAGAAAACCGGCAAAAAGGGGGCGGCCAACAAGCCCAAAGAACCGAAAAAAGAGTCCGGTGACGAGTTCCAGGGAGTCACGGCCCGCATCCGGGATGGCATGCTCTTTTTTCAGTATGCGGAAAATCAGGATGCCCAGATGGTTCAGCGGGAGTTTCCCCGGCCTTTGACTCAGCTCTCTTATGATTTCACCCCTCTGTACGCCATGGGGGGGCTGGATGACCGGGCCTGGATCGGTGCCCGCATCTTCTATCTGGACGCATCGGACCTGATTCTGGGAGAGATCCGGCATTTTTTCTACCAGTCCGACTTTCCGGATCAGAAAAACAGTGATACGGTCCATGTGATCGTCCAGAAGGGGAATTTCGACGGCACGGCCCGACATGCGGACATCGATCTGCAACGCATTCTGGAGCAGCGTCTGAAGGGGGTGGACCGGAAAAAAATCGCCAAGACCCGGCTCTCCTTCGAGGCGGCCACCGGTCTTTGCTCCTCGTCGGTGGAAGCCTATGTGGACAACGTGGTGGCCACCTTCGGCGCAGGTGTCGAGCCGTTCCGGGTCAGTCGGGAGATTCTGCTCGAAATCGCCGAATCCGGGGTGGAGCGGTTTTCCAAAGATCGACAGGGGTTTCCGGGCAACTGGAAAAACGGGGTGTTCGAGAAATACGGCAAGCAGCCGATCACCGCCTGGCTGAACGAGATGCCGGCAGAGGCGCGCAACGATTTGCAGCGTCTGACCGATCATCTGATGCAACGTTATGCCCTGACCGGCAAGGATGCCTGGCTGGCGGGGTATGCGGTGATGATCCTGCTGCAGACCCTGTAGTGTTTTACGGATAGGGGTCCAGGGGGATTATCCCCCTGGTGGGGTCCAGGGGCAAAGCCCCTGGTGGGATCCAAGGGCGAAGCCCTTGGGACTTTAAAGCCTGTGGCGCGCTTTTCGAAAGGGAATTGCGAAGCAATTCCCTTGGCGCGCCCCACAAGCCGCCGCAGGCGGCGCCTTTCCAGCCGCGCGATCTGCGTTGCTTGCGGAGCTGAAAGTCAACATCCCGAACGGGAGCGGTTCACAAAGCAGTTGAGTTGGCAAGGGTGAGGGGGCATGACGCGAAACTGGACAATGGTCTTGGTGGGGGTGTGGCTGCTCAGTGGGGCAGAGCTTCACGCCGCCGACGAGATGGTGCAGTGTGCGGACGGCAAGGGGGATCCGACCTTCTTTCGCAAGGGGGAGTGTCGCTCCCTGGACGATCCCACGGTGCCGACAGGCAAGCCGGCCCCCGGCGCGACCTCCCCCGGCGCGACCTCCCCCGGTTCGACCTCCCCCGGCGCGACCTCCCCCGGTTCGACCTCTCCCGACGCGACCTCCCCCGGTTCGACCTCTCCCGGCGCGACCTCCCCCGGTTCGACCTCCCCCGGCGCAAAGGCTGAGGCCAAGGATCCGGATGAGGGTCGCTCCGAGATCAATCCCGCCAGTGGCGAGCAGTACCTGCAGGAGTTCTCCCTGGGGCCATGGCGGGTAAGTCAGATTCTGGTGCCCGCCTTGGGAGAGGATGTGCGCGGTTTCGAAAAGAGCGCCCTGATCAACGGGTACCGCTATCGGGTGGGGGAGCGGGTGGATGGGGGCGTGATCCGGGAGATCTCCCGGGATCGGGTGGTCATGGTTCACGACGGCAAGGAGACCGTGGTGCCCTTCGACCGACTCACCCACGCCAGCCAGTATGGCAGGGTCGGCGCCATTCCTCTGACCCGCGACCCTGACGGGTTGTATACCCTCAAGATCCGGATCAACAACGGCCATGAGATCGAAGCGATCGTGGATACCGGCGCCTCCCGACTGACCTTGCCCGAGGATGTGGTCTCCTGGCTCAGACGGAGCAACACCCTGAAGGAGAGCGATTTTATCGGCAAAGCCAATGTCTCCTTCGCCGACGGCAGCCAGCGGGAAACCAAGGTGTTCAAGGTTGCCTCCGTGCGGGTGGGGGACATGGAGTTGAAGGATGTGGAGGCCGTCTCCGTGCCTGCGGAGGGCAAGGAAAGCGACGCGGGCAAAGAGAAGGAGACCGGCAAGGACAAGGACAAGGGGAAGGATAAAAGCAGGAGCAAATCCGGCAGCAAGGAGAAGGCCGGGTCTGAACCGGACAAGGGGATGGATCTGTCCGTGCTCAACCGTCCCCTGTTTGGCATTCAGGAGCTGAAACGTCTGGGCAAGTGGCGCATCGATCACGTCAACGACCAACTGATCGTCGAGCGCTGAGACCCCCATGGCACCCATTGAGAACAAGATCGGCCAACCGGCTGACCCGACAACACCACGCCCCAACCGTCTGGTGGGGCTGGCGGTGACGCTGGTGATGATCGGCCTGCTCCTGGCCCTGGCGGAAGGGGGGGTGCGGCTGCGACAGTGGTGGATCTACGGCACCTCGGTTCACATGGAGACCATTGTCCGGTATCAACCGGAACTCAATCTGCATGTGCCGGTGGCGGGATTGACCACCGCCTCCCTGCACATCAACTCCCTGGGCTTTCGCAGTCCGGAATTGATCCATCCCAAACCCCCCGGCACCCTGCGTCTGGCCTTTCTCGGCGGCTCCACCACTTTTTGCCAGGAGGTGAAAAACGACGAGGCCACCTGGCCCCATCTGGTCTGGCAGGGTCTGCGGCAGGAGAATTCCGCCCCGCCCATGGATTACCTCAATGCCGGTGTCATGGGCTTTTCCGCCAAGGGTTCCTGGGTCCAGTTCAAGAAGCGGATCCGCGCTTTGCAACCGGATGTGGTGTTCATCTATCACGGCAGCAACGACCTGACCATGGAGGCCCGGGCCCTGGCGCGGAAACAGGAGCTGTTCCGCAAACCCTTCGAACATGGCTGGCTGGCCAATCACTCCCTGCTTTGGTACCTGATCGAAAAGAATCTGCAACTCCAGGCCGCCTCCCGGGTGGAGAGACACATCTCTCTGGCCGATCCGGAATTCGGCCAGGGGTTTGCGCGGGATCTGACGGAACTGATCCGGGAAGCCCAGAGCGTCGCCCGGCTGGTGGTGGTGATCACCGTTTCCCAGCAGCCCCGTCCGGAACACTCCCCGGAGGTCAACCGGCAGGCTGCCGCCTCGGCCCGGTATTACATGCCGTTTCTCTCTCTGGAAGGACTCCTGGAAGGGGTGGAGCGGCTCAACGGGGTGATCCGTCAGGTGGCCGGTCAGACCGGCGCGCTGCTCATCGAAGGGGAGAAGCGGATCCCCGGCGATCCGGAACATTTTGTCGATGCCATCCATTTCACCACCGCCGGCAGCCGGGTCATGGCCGAACGGGTGTTGACCGGGTTGCGGAACACCCCGCGCTGGCAGCGGTTTCTGCCGGAATTCTCTCGGGCAGGGTCCGGATCATGAGCGCAGCGCCCCGGTTGAGCAATCGGAGTTTCGGTCTGGGAATGGGGGTCGTTCTGGCGGGATTCGCTTTGCTGGAGTGGTGGTTGCACCGGCGGATCTCCTGGGGATTGCTTGCCGGGGGGGGGGTGCTGGCTGTTCTGGCATGGAGTGTTCCCTGGGTGCTGATGCCTTTCAACCGGCTTTGGGGTCGGCTGGCCTGGCGGCTGGGAGAGGTGAATAATGCGTTGCTGCTGGGGTTGCTCTTCTATATCCTGATCACGCCGGTGGGTTGGCTGGCGCGGCTGTTCCGTCATGATCCCCTGGGGTTGAAATTCCTGCCGGAGAGCGCCACCTATCTGACGCCGGTCTTCCGGCAGACCGATGCCGATACGGTTCGGGATCTGTTCTGATAGGGGTCCAGGGGGATTATCCCCCTGGTGGGGTCCGGGGGCGAAGCCCTTGGTGGGGTCCAGGGGCGAAGCCCTTGGTGGGGTCCAGGGGCGAAGCCCTTGGGACTTTAAGCCTTTGGCGCGCTTTTCAAAGGGAATTGCGAAGCAATTCCCGCGCGCGCCCAACAGGCCGCGAAGCGGCGCCTTTCCGGCCCTTTTGCTTGCATCGCCGCCAATTGAAGAATCGGAGCCAAAAGTCAACATCCC
>JADGAB010000085.1 GCA_015232245.1 Magnetococcales bacterium
GATGAAAGAGCTTCTGAGCTATAAAGTGCGCCCAAAATGTAAAACTTTAATCAACCACGGTTAGATGTGGTGGTACCGAAAATCACTCCTGCGGGAAAACGGATCTACGTGCTACAGTACCGGCAGAATGGTCGAGTCAGACGCTACACAATCGGTCAGCACGGTTCACCATGGACCCCGGAAATGGCACGTGGGGAGGCAGTGCGCCTACTCGGGGTGGTGGCAAACGGTATCGACCCCGCCGAAGAAAAAGCCGTATCCAAAAGCCTTCCCAATATCGCCGAATTGTGTGACACCTACATAAACGAGGGGGCGCGCACCAAAAAGCCTTACACCCTGGCAAATGACAAGGGAAGAATCGAACGCCATATCAAACCCCTCCTGGGACGTAAACGGGTAGACCAGGTGACACAAGCCGATGTGCAACGGTGCATGAACGCCGTCGCTGACGGGGCGACTGCCGTTGACGAAAAAACCGGCAGCCGTGGAAGAGCTATCGTCACAGGCGGAACGGTAACCGCAAACCGTGTTGTGGCCCTGTTGGGAGCCATCTTCACGTTCGCCGTCTCGCGGGGACTGCGAAAAGATAATCCCGCGCATGGAATCAAAAAATTTCGCGAACAACGACGCGAGCGCTTCTTGTCTGGCCAGGAGATCACATGCCTTGGTGACACACTACGGGTGATGGAGCAGGAGGGGACAAACCCGGTTGCCATCGCCGCTCTGCGTCTGCTACTGCTGACAGGCATGCGACGTGGAGAGGTGTTGACCCTGGAATGGTCGTTTGTGGATTTTGATCGCGGATGCTTGAGGCTTCCCGACAGCAAAACCGGACAAAAGACTGTCTATCTGGGCTTGACCGCCATGGAACTGCTGGCAGACCTGCCACGAGAAGCGGGAAATCCTTTTTGTTTCCCAGGCGCAATCGAAGGGAAACACCTGGTTGGACTCACGAAGATATGGAGCAAAATCAGGGAAAGGGCAGGGATCACAGACATCCGCATCCATGACGCCCGGCACGCCTTTGCCAGCATCGGTGTGATGGGAGGTATGGGGCTTCCTATTGTTGGAGCACTACTCGGACATTCCCAACCAGTCACAACGCAACGGTATGCGCATCTGTCTGCCGACCCGCTCAAGATGGCCGCCGACCAAATTTCTGGGCAAATGGCCGAAGCTCTGAATGGAAACAAGACCAGGGTGCTGCCGCAGGTCTCTTCCGAGAAGGAAAAAGCGAACTAACATGGACATCCCGCAATGGTTCAGTGCAAGATTTAAGCGGCCAGTCGTATTGACCAGACACGGAATTGCCCGGATGGCGGAACGCAGGGTGACCGTCCAGATGGTGGCTGAATTGATCGAAACCGGTGACATGATCCAGAAAAACGAGCGCAACTCATGGATCAGTAAGGCGTTTTCTGACCGCGATGACAACCTGATTTGTACGGCTGTTGCGTTTGAAGCGGCATTGGTCGTCAAGACCGTCATGCACAACTGGCAACTGATGGAGACACCATGAACATCGATTATGACGAACAGGACGACATCTTGTTTATCCGATTCAGCGATGGGCCGATTGAAAGAGACATTTCGTATGGCTGGAATGTCAACGTAGGTATGACCGCCAGCGGAATTGGACAAATTACCATCCTGGATGCCAAAGCCGATGGCATGTTGCCCGTCAAGATGCCGAAGGAGATTATGCAACTGGCAATTATCGGGTGATTCGGTTCTGGACGGTGGTGGTGTGGCAGCGTCGTCGCCTTTCAGAAGCGACGCCATTTCTATGTCATGTTCGCATCCAGATCACTGCGCAAAGCGCAATAACGAGCTAGCTACGCTCAACATGGCACTTCGCCCCCTCCTGGTGGTAGTGGTTGACCGGTCGTTTAATATTTTATATGCACGCCTGTACGCCTCGTTTTTTTGCTCCTGGGTGGGCCAAGACTTTGCGGATTGTAACAACATATCAATTTCTTCCGCCATTCCTTCCATCGTCGTCGCTCTTCTTACTTGGTATAAAGCATCAACTCTTTTCATCGCCATCACAAACAGCTCGTTTTGTTCTTTTCCTTGACCGGCAAAACAGAGTGATTGCATTGAAAAGTA
Organism: Magnetococcales bacterium; assembly: GCA_015232245.1. Classification (GTDB taxonomy): domain Bacteria; phylum Pseudomonadota; class Magnetococcia; order Magnetococcales; family Magnetaquicoccaceae; genus Magnetaquiglobus. The sequence goes on from JADGAB010000085.1 coordinate 2,110, forward strand.
ATAGCAAATTGCGATGCAAGCTGACAGAATTATAACAATAACCGGTTTGTGCGTGAGTGGATGCTGTTTCATAGTGGCCTCACTTGGATGGGATTGAATACGATATTATTGGTCTTAAGGTCGTATGTCTTCTCAGAATAATCCAACACGATTAAATCAAAATTAACTTAACCGTGTGTTATAATCTGTATTGCTATTAATAATTTATATTTGAGCCGCGATCAATTCGCAAGAGAAAAATCTCACTCCGATTGTTTTTATAATTTTTGAGTTAACGCAATGCAAAAAATGACACAGCCTGTCCGCCCAGGAAACCGCAGGGCGGACAGGCTGTGGGGTGTTTACAGTCCGGCTCCTCCGGCCAGGAATTCCATGGCCGCTTCAAACTCCCCTCGCTTGAGCTGGCGGACACTGCGAATCTCAAAGCGCTTGTGCAGGTTACTCCAGACCCTTTGGTAGGGGATGCCAGTCTCCTTCACGATTCGGGCCACTGAACCTTCAGATCGGCGTGTTGCGCATCGGTGATGGGCAGGGATTGGTGGTAGTGCCACGCAACCACAGACACGGCCAGGAGAATTGCCGTGGCGGTGATGATCACGGCCTTGAGAATGCTGTTTGTTGAAGTTCTGGCCGGCGGTGGTGGTGGTGGAGCGGCATCGGTGTCACCCTTCAGAAGCGACGCCATTTCCTGCAGATGTGGATGGTGTTTTGATTCGAATTGATCTGACATTGCGAGGATCCTTTTCCCGTGAATTGTCCCGACCGGAATTGGTGCGGTAGGGGACGTAACGGTTATAATCGGAATCCAAATAAGGTTTATCTTTACTTAACAATGCGATAATGAAACAATGACCAAGAAATCGTCGAAACCTTAAATTATTATTATGTGTGTTTGATTGTATTGTGCCGTGTCTGTTTGTGCCTGGAATCCTCAGAAAGAGAGAAAAGAACCTTGAAATTCAAATCTGCATGAGCGAAAGTGTTATGCTGCAGAATCGACATGATTGGCTTTTAGTGTTCAAAACCAAGAGATGGAGGGCGCAACATGGAAAACCAAACAATAGAAAATAAGTCTGTATCCGATTGTTATGAGTACATCCTTGGAGATAATAACCGTTTCTATTACATTGAAAAGTTCAAACAGTTTGACAAGCAAGGACCAGGATTGCATGCAAGTTGGAATTGGTCCGCTTTTTTCTTCGCTGGGTTATGGGCGGCATACCGAAAATTGTATGGATGGTTCTTTGTTTGGTGGGGCTTTTCTGTACTTGTTAAGGTTTTTGATAAGAAAGGATATTATAATTTTACATGGATTATTGCTGCGATAATGCTGATTTCTTTTGCGGCATTTGCAAATTCTATTTACCATGCTATTATTTTTAAAAGAATAACAACCGCACAATCAAAGATTAAAGATGAATCTGAGTTAATAAAGCATCTAAGAAACAGAGGAGGAGGTGAGGTTGTTATTATTAACTGCTACAGAGTTTTTTTTATTATAATAGCATTAATCGCTTTCGGTTTCTTTATATATACAATTTACTTCGAATCCGGAATTTCAACAACAACACAACCTGGAACTCCTAAAACCAACCAGACAAATCCATCTGTTGCGCCGTCAACCACTCAACAAGCCAAGCCTGCAAAGGTTACTGACCCTAAAGACCCGTGGTATGGCTTCGAGATTGTTGAACCTGACCCTAAAGAACCATGGGCTGGATTCGAGACTGTTACTGAACCAACCAAAGCACAAAAACTTGGAAAACCTACTGTGCCGATTTTAGATAAAGACATATCAGTACCATCTGTTTATAGGAAAGCTGCGTATGGAGATGCTGTTTCACAGCTTATTGTTGGAATTCTTTATGCAGAGGGTAGGGTTGTACAGCAAAGTTATGCAGACGCCGCAAGATGGTATCGCAAATCTGCTGATCAGGGAATTATAACAGCACAATATTTGCTTGGCGAACTTTATTATTATGGAGAAGGCGTCACAAGAAGTCTTATTCAGGCGTATTTGTGGATGTATATTTCTGTATCGTCAGGCGGCAGACAATGGGAAGGTTCTCTAGTAGTTCTGGAAAAAGCATGACTCCAGAACAAATCGCCTTGGCAAAAGATCTGGCGCGGACCGTTTTTCCTGGCGTTGATGGTAAATAAGCCAAAGCGCAACAAGTCTCTACTCTTCGCATCCCCACAGGGGCCGGGCTATGCGCTGGCCACCTTCAAGAAATCAATTACACGTTCCATCTTGATCACGTTGCTTTCATTGCCTTCCTTCGCGGTCGGCTTGCTATTGCGATCCTCGGTAACCAGGAACCGGCACATGGCTTTGACCATCGCCACCTTTTTGTCAGGAGGCATGGTCTTGCCGCTATCAGTCAACCACGTCTCAATGAACAGCACCACATCCAAAACCAATGCCGTGCCAATTTCCGGGTAGTCCTCGAAGTCACGGGAGTGCTGGCCGGAAATTGCCTGCACACCAGTGAGAACGTAATTCACGTCAACGCCAGCAGTTGCGATAGCTGTCAGAAATGAAGCGTTCGGTTCTCGTGATCCAGACTCATAATTAAAATATGAAGTCTTTGAAATTCCTCCTATATCTGCCATTTCGCCTTGAGTCAGTCCAAGGCGCTTTCGTTCGGTTTTCAATCTTTCAAAAAAATTCAATATTCCGGTCATTTTCGCCTTGACAGTTCAACGAGCGTTGAATATTCTTGACACCAATGCAGCGTAACACCATGTGAAGCAAACACAGTGCCAGGGAAACAAGGCTCTCCATGGGAAACAGCACTGTATGAGGGTGGGAAGAGACGCCTATCCAAGCAACGTTTTCAAGGCCGGCAGCACGGTGGCGGTGATGACCAGAGCCAGCATCCATTTGATGAGCTTGAGGTCGAAATCCAGGGCCTCCATGCGGCGGTCAAGGCGGGTGATGTCGTCTTTGGTGGACAATCCTTTAAGATCCTGCCTGGTCGCCAATCGGCAGAAAGGGGGATCCAAAACGATTGCTTGTGACATGGGTGGTTCTCCACGCAACTGCGGGAAAAGGCGGGTCAGTGGACAAAAAAGGTCTTGAGGATGATCGCGATGATGCCCGCGACAGTAACCGCCATACCCCACTTGAGCGGGGCTATCTCGGCAGCCATCTCCAATTTGAGTTCTTTAAGGCTGCGGGCCATATCCTCTTTGGTTACCAGGTCGTCGATGTTGTTGGTTGCAAGGATTTCTTTTTGTACTTCTGCCATCGCCTCGGCCTGCCGTTCCTCAAAGCCAGCGGACTTAAGGGTCTTGACGTATTTGAGCGTATCAAAGGTGATGGCGGTCATGGGGTCATCTCCAGGATGTGAGCGTGTGACAGAGGCAGACAGGCAAAGGAGGTTGTGCGTGAACGCTCAATGCAACTTCATGAGGACGCCAAGCGCGCTGAATCCGGCGATCATGAGGCCTCCAAGACGAATGGTCATGCGGTATTCGAGATCGCGGAGATCGGCTTTGAGTAGTGCAAGATCACCTTTGGTGGCCAACTCTTTCAATTGGCTCTCTTGCACCTCTTTGATGGCTTCTGAGAACGCCTCGGCCTGCTTCTCGTCCACACCGGCATCGCGCAGTCGGCGAACGAATTTGAGCGTATCAAAGGTGATGGCGGTCATGGGGCATCTCCAGGATATGAGCGTGCAGCAGAGGCAGACAGGCAAAGGATGTTACGCATGAATGCTCAATGCATCTTCACAATGGCGGCCAGGATTCCAAATCCGGCAATCATCAACCCTCCCAGTCGGATGATGATGCGGTATTCGAGTTCGCGCAGATCGGCTTTGGTAGACAGTTCTTGCATTTGCGCATCCTGCACTTTCTTGAGCGCGCCAACCATACCTTTGGCCTGCGCATCATCAAAGCCGGAGGCTTTCAATTCTTCGACAAATGCCAACGTGTCGAACGCGATGACGGTCATGGCTCAACTCCAGGCAGAGGGATTGACGATGAATACAGAATACCACGGCAGGCGAATGAAGTACAACCATCAACATGGTTCTGGCAGCAGGTCATGCTTTCCGCATCACAGCTTTTGCCGTGGCCAGCAACGCCGCGCGACCAGGTTCGTCAGTGGAGCGGTAGGCGTCAAGTAGGGTGGATTCGTCGGGGGTGAGTGAAGGGGGTGGGTCTTCCACGTTACGGCGCATCGGACCTTCGCCGGTGAGGAGCCATTCCAGGTTTAATTTTTCACGTTTTGCGAACGATATAGCTTGTGCAAACGGCACGTCATTGCGACTTTTCCATGTGCTTACCGTTTGCGGTTCGACCAATAGTTTTTCGGCAATATATTGATTTTTATCTGTTTTAAGGTGCTCGCAAACCCTAGACAAAATTGGCGGAAAAATTTTTTTCACTTTGCGATTTTTCCTGTTTGACATGATCGCATTTTGCGATTATTTTGACACCAATGCAGCATTACACCATGTGAAGCAAACGCAGTGCCAGGAATTGAAGATGATCAGCCGGACTTTGCGTAGTCATTTTCGCATTAAGGCTTTTGCCGTGGCCAGCAGTGCCGCGCGGCCAGGTTCGTCGGTGGAACGGTAGGCTTCCAGCAGGGTGGATTCGTCGGGGGTGAGTGAAGGGGGTGGGTCTTCCACGTTACGGCGCATCGGACCACGACCGGCAAGAAGCCAATCAAGAGATAGCGATTGGTGATTTGCAAATTCGACGGCCTGAGAGTAAGGCACGTCACTACGGTCTCTCCAGTTGCTTACCGTTGATGGAGCCACGCCAAGCAAATCAGAAACCTTTTTGTTTTCATATATCTGAAGATACTGCTCAATTCTGCTAAGTATGGGAGGTGATTTTTTTGTTCCCATTTTGAAAATTTTCCATTGATTTGATTTTCGTAATGTGAATAATAGACACCAGTGCAGCGTTGCTCCATGTGAAGCAACTGCAGTGCCAAGCCGTAAAGAGTAAAGGTGGAAAGGTTTGACCACCTGGAGAGGCAGGATTCATTTCAGAAATTTAACAAGTATACGGAGCCACGCTCATGGAAAATGTAACAGGGCGTCTTTTGAGGCTTTCTGAAGTTGAAGCGATGGTAGGCTTCAAAAAAAACTTTTATTTACAAAAGAATCAATGAAGGATTGTTCCCAAAGCCAAGAAAAATCTTTGGGCAAAAAACCTCCAGATGGCCTGATAAAGATATCATCAACTGGATGAACGATCAATGGACCCCTGATCAGCCGGACTTCGCGTAGTCCTCCCAATTCTTTCTCATGGCTCCGGAAAGAAAAGGGCAAAGATGTGCTCTTGGTGCAATTTCCCACATCCAAGGACGGCGACGTAGCCCACGAGACGGGCATGTGACCACCGCATCATTATCGACGGAAAGCCACGAAGAGCAAGGGTGGGATCAGGCTTGACCCTGGAGAGACAGGATTCAATTCAACCATGCAAGGAGGAATGAAACGTGCGCAATACACCGCTTTTGGAACACAAGGATGATGGCGTCGCCAATTTTTCGTGCAATCCCGATGGCAGTGACGACGAGTCCGCGCGCACCGAACATCCGCAGACCACGGCCTTCATTGACGCCGCCGGTTGCACCTGTGGCGGCACGGTCAGCGTCTGTGGCGGTGATTCCGCCTGCTGATGCGGAAGGAATGGACCGTGCCTTCAACCCAGCGCACGCCACGTTCTGGACGTGGAAGTCCGTACGATGACCATCGTATGCCCAGTGTGCCGGCAATCAACCCCTAACACCAGGGAGAGTCGATGAACGCACATCTTTCAGGGGGATGTAAGCGTTAAGTCAGCCCGCCTGTTTGAGGCGGGTTTCGGAAGCGTGGCAGAGTGGCCGATTGCACCTGTCTTGAAAACAGCTTAACGGGTTAACCGTTCGCGGGTTCGAATCCTGCCGCTTCCGCCAACAAATTTTATTATTTATCAATTAATTGTCTGGTAATTGTTATGAAACTACCGATGGAAAAAGAGATTAATGGTGTAAGAGTGGTAGGGAAAAAACATAAGTGGAACTATTGCTCAAAAGCGTGCCGATGGCTTCGCGACCACCATCCGGACTCTGTAAAAATAGTCGAAAAGAACCAAAGGCGTTACAAAAATAAAAGCCATCGGCGTAGACGGGTTGGACCATCAATTGACCTGTCATGTCTCAAATATAATAAATTATTGGCCAGATATGGCCCTTCGGTCAGGCGTTACCCATTCCCATCGAGGCTGGATGAGTGCAAACAGGAGCTGCCGGGAAGAACAAAACATCCATTGTTTGATGTGTAGAATGACATCCGGGAGAGACCGGCAACAGAATATTCGCTGGCACCGGGAAACCGGGTGAATCCTGATCTCCTGCCAGAGGGGTAAAGGCTCAAGCCGATCACGAGATAAGTCCTGGAAACGTACCGCAGGAAGCAGATCGGATAATGGCGGGATGGAAGGCCCGAAGCACGTGACCACCGGGAGAGACCGGTAATCATTGTCAAGCGTACTGGGATTAGAGCTTGCGAGCTTGTCTGTGTTGATGGGGGGTGACAACCAGTTAGCCATCAACGATACAGGCAGTAGTACCCGTGAAACGAGGCCGAAATGACGGAGGTTGGAGCGCCTTCACCGGCGACATAAACGTGAGACGCTGCCGGAGAAATGCCGGTGACAATGTGACAGCCGGGAAAGACCGGCACTCTTGGAATGGCGCAGTCTGGTAGCGCATCGGCTTTGGGTGCCGAGGGCCGGAGGTTCGAATCCTCTTTCCAAGACCATTATATAACTTGTGCTTAAAGGTGAAATGATGAATGAATATTTGCATTTGATCCTCAAAGAGGATCTGCCGGACTCCCTGAAAGAAATTGCCGAAGTCATTGGGAAGGAAGGCGCCATGAAATTTGTTGAAGCGGTTGGGGGAACCCGCGTCTTCATACCGAAAAATATGAAAGCGCAACATCGCCTGGCGAATCTCCTGGGGATTGAGCAGGCGCGCAAACTGTCTCTCAACTTTGGTGGAGAGACCTTGACTGTGGCGCGCGCAGCCGAGTTGCAACGCAAAGTGCGCAACCGGGAGATCATCCGCCGGTATAATGAAGGGGCCAATGTGCGGGAGTTGGCCCGGGAAAACAACCTGACCGAACGGCAGATCTACGCAATTTTGTCCAAAGTCCCGTGACAATCATGAATACAGATTTGCTGATCCAAGAAATAAGAAATGCAAAATCTGATCATGATATTGAGGTTATTCTAAAAAAAATAAGTCGCAGACCGTTTTTGCGACGCGAACAGGCTGCTGAATATTTGGGAATCAGTAAATGTACCCTTGAGGTGATGGCATGCACCGGAGGAGGACCGATTTTCATGAAAAGAAGAAAAATCATTCTCTACGATCCAAACGATTTGGATTCGTGGGTGGATGCGGCAAAGGTGAGGAGCACCAGCGAAGCTGATGTTCGAAACCTCTAAAAAACATCAACAAACGATAAATTAGCGAGATAATCATGAGTAAAAACATCTTCATTCCTGAAGTTGCCGAAGAGATTCGGAATGCCTATGAAGGGAAAAATCAACCTTCTGCCGGTGAACTGGGAAAAGAATATGGTGTGTCGGCCTCTGTGATCACTGCCGCCATTCAACAGGCTGGGGGCACGATGCGCAAACCCGGCGCACACCTGAGAAAAAGTTGACCATGGATGCGATTGCCCTCTTTTTGGCGGATCCACACAATCGGGTGACGATCAGCGTGACCGTGCTCTTGGGGGGATTTGCCTGTCTGGTGATCTTCTTTGCCTGGACGAGACGGCGCACAAGAACCAAACGTCCGCAATTCGATGATCTGGCCATGTCCCCTCTGGGATACCACCGCGTCGTTCAGTGCCCAATCCGACAACAGCACAAGTCAAATATTCAACCGGAGAACAATAAACAATGATCACACCCCAGGAAACCGACGAAGCCACCACCAAGACCTTGGTGATTCTTGATAGGAGCGCTCTGCGCATGGTCCAGAACAAGGAATTGTTGTGGTGGAGGCGGGATGATTTCGGCTGTTATCACGACGAGTTCGGAACCAAGGATACGAGCGGGACGACTTACCGCCCGTGCATGGGGACGGAGTGCCAGCTTTTCGTCTCCTTGGTGCCGTGCCGGTATGCCCAGTTTGAAACGAAACCTGAGTAGGTGACTCCCATGACCGACACGAAATTCAAGGTGGTTGAAAGCACTCCTGGAGACAACAGACCCGCTGACGATTGCGACGGCATCAATAGCGAAAATCTGCGCAGAGTGATCGAACGGATCGAACGCAAGGAGGAGGAAAAAGACGGCATCCTCTGTGACATTCGCGCGATCCATGCGGAGGCCAAGAGCATTGGATTTGATCCCAAGATCGTGCGCATGGTGGTCCGTTTGCGGAGCATGGAGCCGCATCAGATCGAGGAGGAGGAGACTTTGACCGATCTCTACAAGCGCGCCTTGGGGATGGAGTAATTGATTCAACGTATCCAACGGACCAGAGATACCCAAGAGGGCATCATGATACGTCTGATAATTGAAGCTGATAATAATGATGAGATTCTTAATTTCATCAGGCATATTGCCGCTAAACTGGGCAGCAGGAACGAAGCCACAGAGTTTCAGAACGCCCCTTCGCGTGATGACATGAAATCGTCGATTGGCCAGGAACAGCAAGATGAGGTTGATGTTTTTGGTCTCCCGTGGGATGCGCGCATCCATTCTGTGGGACGCACCAAACACAAAGACGGGAGATGGCGCTTGAAAAGAAACGTTGACCAGGAACGGGTCTCCGAAGTCGAACGCGAATTGTTTGAAAGCGTAACCACCAAAATCCAAACAGGTGGATGTGGTGAACCTGGATGCGATTATTTCCACGAACCTCCGCAATCTTTGCACCCTGATGCACCGGCTGATCAGATTGATGAGGAGGCGTGAGATGGCTGAGCATCCCATCCTTTTCTCCGTCCCAATGGTCCAGGCGATCCTGGCGGGCAGGAAGACGCAAACACGGCGGGTGATCAAATCGCAACCGGTGTCGGTCGATGCTGTGAAGAAAATCGCAGGTTGCGATTACGGGTGGTCGCACTGCAGGATTGATCCACCAAACACATTTTCTCCAAATGGACCTGTGTGGGCCGTCAAACGGGCGATGGGGATGGATGACAACGGCCCAATGCCACGGATCGTCGCCACGCGGTCGATTGGAGAAAGGATGTGGGTGCGGGAGACTTTTCGTGCGTTCATCCCAAACGGGAATCCAGAGTGGCATGTCAGGTATGCCGCCGATAACGCGCTCGTCGTGAAATCGGACTGTCAATGGGACGAAGGGCCGCAATACCTGACTCCTGAATGTGTCGGATTGCACGTCGAATCGAATCGCTGGCGTCCCTCCATCCACATGCCACGCTGGGCATCCCGCATCACCCTGGAGATCACCGGTGTGCGGGTGGAGCAGTTGCAAAGCATCACCGAAGAAGACGCAATGATGGTAGGGATTATCAGGTTCCACACTCCGATGGACCACCGTTTCGATGATCATACTTGGTTTTGGGATGGTTATTCAGAGCGCGTTAAA
>JADGAB010000086.1 GCA_015232245.1 Magnetococcales bacterium
CGAACCTGAGAACCCCGCCCCGTGCTTCCCTTGATCAGCAGATGAAACAGAGGCTCCTGCAGACGGGTCGTGCCCTTGACCGTCACCAGACGGGGATGCTCTGAGCCGGGTGTCAGCTTCACCGTCAAATCGGCGACTGCTGCCGGGCGTTCCAGTTCCAGCATCCGGTACTCTTCCGGAGATGCCAGAGTGACCAAGAACTCCGCCCCCGTCTCCCCCGGGCCGGGAAGCAGGGGGATCTGGGCGGAAAAAGGCTCCCCGAGGGTGCTGGAAACGCGGATTTCACCCAGGGAAAAGGCGCTGGCGGCACCGGGCGTACCCAGAACCAGTGTCAATGCCAACAGGGTTGACGGCCCCATCCCCGGCCATCGATAGGAAAAAATGCGCGGCATGACCACCTCTGAACATCGGTGCATGAAGAAGACGAAAGTGTCATTCTGCAAGAATCATGCTACTGTCCGTCAACCCCGCCAGGTTACGCTTTGAGGTAGTCGCGAATCAGAACCTCGGCGATCTGGACCGCGTTCAAGGCCGCGCCCTTGCGCAGATTGTCGGAGACCACCCACATCTGCAGGCCGTTTTCCACGCTGAAATCCTGACGGATGCGGGAGATGAACGTGGCATCCCGACCGGCAGCCTCCCGGGGGGTGATGTAGGTCAGGGTGGACGGATCATCCACCACCTCGATGCCGGGAGCTTTGGCCAGAATGGCCCGGGCCTCCTCGGGGGAGAGGTGACGAACGGTTTCGATGTTCACCGACTCGGAGTGGGCGTTGAACACCGGCACCCGTACCGTGGTGGCGGTCAACCGGATGGAGGGATCGAGAATCTTGTGGGTCTCGTTGACCATTTTCATCTCTTCCTTGGTGTAGCCGTTTTCCAGGAAAACGTCGATCTGCGGAATGAGATTGAAGGCGATCGGCTTGGTGAATTTTTTCGGGGGGATGTCCCGACCCGGCAGATAAAAGGACCGGGCCTGTTCCATCAACTCATCCATGGCCGCCTTGCCGGCGCCGGAGACCGCCTGATAGGTGGAAACCACCACCCGCTTGATGACGGCGGCATCGTGGATGGGTTTCAGGGCCACCACCATCTGGATGGTGGAGCAGTTGGGATTGGCGATGATCCCTTTTTTCTTGTAGCCGGCGATGGCCTCGGGATTGACCTCCGGAACCACCAGAGGCACATCCGGGTCCATGCGGAAGTGGGAAGTGTTGTCCACCACCACGCAGCCCGCCGCCGCCGCCCGGGGGGCGTGTATCGCCGAAACCGAACCCCCGGGGGAGAAGAGTCCCACATGCACTCCGGTAAAATCGAACTCCGCCAGATTCTTCACCACGATCTCCCGACCGCGAAACTCCATGCGGCTGCCCGCGGTCCGTTCCGAGGCGAGCAGATGCAGCTCTCCCACCGGAAAATTCCGCTCCTCGAGAATGGCGAGGATCTCCCGACCTACGTTGCCGGTGGCCCCGGCGATGGCAACATTGAATACGTCCATGATTGATGACTTCCTGTACCTGATGGATTGATTGAGTGCTCTTCCCGACAACAACTCTTGAACCGCACCCGTCCCGGGATGCGTTGCTTTGCTTGCAGGGGGGGCAGGTGGATTGTCCCCCTGGTGGGGTCCAGGAGCGAAGCCCTTGGGACTTTCCAACATGAAATATTAATGAATTTCATGTTGGAAAGTCAAAATCCTGGGGATGAATTTCCCAGACCCCCGCTTTTTCTTGCAAGTTCACCTCTCGAAGTGGCAGCGGTTCACGCCGACAAAGCCGCCACCACCGCATCTCCCATGGATGCGGTCCCCACTTTCTGCATGCCGGGCTCCCAGATGTCGGCGGTGCGCAGACCCGCGTCCAGCACCAGGTTCACCGCCCGTTCGATCCGGTCCGCCAGGGCGGGTTGATCCAGGGTGTAACGGAACATCATGGCCACGGAAAGAATCATGGCCAGAGGATTGGCCACCCCCATGCCGGCGATATCCGGCGCGGAACCGTGAATCGGTTCATACAAGGCGCTCTCCTCTCCCAGAGAGGCCGAAGGGAGCATGCCGATGGAGCCGGTCAACATGCTCGCCTCGTCCGACAGGATATCGCCGAACATGTTGGTGGTCAGGATCACGTCGAACTGCCGGGGATTGCGTATCAACTGCATGGCGGCGTTGTCCACGTACATGTGGGACAACGCCACGTCCGGATAGTCGCCGGACAGGGCGATGACGGTGTTGCGCCACAGCTCGGTACACTCCAGCACATTGGCCTTGTCCACCGAACAGACCCGACTCTGCCGCTTGCGGGCGATCTCGAAGGCCCGTCTGGCGACACGCTGGATCTCGTCGGTGTAGTAGACCAGACTGTTCAATCCCTTCTGGCGACCATCCGGCAGGGTCTCCACCCCCCGGGGCTGACCAAAATAGATCCCGGAGGAGAGCTCCCGCACCACCATGATGTCAATGCCCGCCACCACTTCCGGTTTCAGGGTCGAGGCGTTGGCCAACTGGGGAAACACCTGGGCCGGACGCAGATTGCAATACAGATCCAACGCCTTGCGGATTCCCAGCAATCCCCGCTCCGGACGCACCGCGTAGTCCAGGGACTCCCACTTCACGCCGCCCACCGCGCCCAGCAGCACCGCGTCCGCCGCCTTGGCCGCGGTCACGGTCTCCTCCGGCAGAGGGGTGCCCGTCAGATCATAGGCGGTACCGCCGATCAATCCCGAGGTGAGGTTCATGGAGAGCAAACCCTCTCTCCGCACCCAGTCGAGTATCTTGACCGCCTCGGTCATGATCTCCTGACCAATGCCGTCGCCTGGCAACAAATAGATCGATTTTTCCATTCTCATTCCATCCTTCATCACGCAAGAAAAACCCAGGGAGCCGTCTGGCGTCGCTGCGCTTCAAACGCCTCGATGGCCGTTTGATGCTCCAGAGTCAGGCCGATGTCGTCCAATCCGTTGATCAGACAGTGTTTGCGGAAGGGATCCACCTCGAATCCGTACATCGCTCCATCCGGAGTGGTGACGGTCTGGGCCGCCAGATCCACAGTCAGACGATACCCCTCCCGTCCGATCACCGCCGCAAACAGGGCATCCACGGTCGCGGCGGGCAGCGCCACGGGCAGTATGCCGTTCTTGAAACAGTTGTTGAAGAAAATATCCGCGAAACTCGGGGCGATGATCACCCGGAAACCGTCCCCGAGCAGGGCCCACGGGGCATGCTCGCGACTGGAGCCGCAGCCGAAATTTTCCCGGGCCAGCAGAATCTCCGCCCCCTGATAGCGGGGTTGATTGAGCACGAAGTCCGGATTCATTGGCCGTTGCTCGCAGGACTGGCCCGGCTCCCCCCGATCCAGATAGCGCCACTCGTCGAACAGATTGGGACCAAACCCCGTTCGGCGGATGGATTTCAGAAACTGCTTGGGGATGATGGCGTCCGTGTCCACATTGGCCCGATCCAGGGGCGCCACGATGGCATTCAGGGTATTGAAAGGTTCCATGCTGATTTCGATTCCCTCTGTGAAGATGTCAGACGCTGGCCCACTGGCCCGAGCGAATATCGACGAAATGACCCGCGATGCCTGCCGCCGCCGCCATGGCCGGACTTACCAGATGGGTCCGGCCTCCCGGTCCCTGGCGTCCCTCGAAGTTCCGGTTGGAGGTGGAGGCGCAGCGCTCCCCGGGTTGCAGCACGTCATCGTTCATGGCCAGACACATGGAACATCCCGGCGTGCGCCATTCGAACCCGGCGGCCAGAAACACCCGGTCCAACCCCTCCTCCTCGGCCTGCTGCCGCACCAGTCCGGTGCCGGGCACCACCATGGCCAGCTTGACCGAATCCGCCTTGCGCCGTCCCCGCACCATGGCCGCCGCCGCCCGCAGATCCTCGATGCGTCCGTTGGTGCAGGAGCCGATGAAGATTTTATCCACCGGGATGGCCTCCAGAGGCGTGCCGGGGGTGAGGCCCATGTAGGCCAGCGCCTTCTCGATCGATCCGCGCCGTACCGGATTGGACTCGGTGGCCGGATCCGGCACCAGGCTGGTCACCGGCAGGGTCATCTCCGGCGATGTGCCCCAGGTCACTTGCGGGGCGATCTCCTCAGCCTGAAACACAAGCTCCCGGTCGAAACGGGCGCCGTCGTCCGAATGCAAGGTCCGCCAGGCGGTCACGGCCTGATCCCATGCCGCTCCCGTCGGGGACATGGGACGATCCTTGAGATAGGCCAATGTCTTGTCGTCCACCGCCACCATGCCTGCCCGGGCTCCCGCCTCGATGGCCATGTTGCACACGGTCATGCGTCCTTCCATGGAGAGGGCGCGCATGGCGCTGCCGGCGAACTCGATCACATGACCGGTGCCCCCCGCCGTGCCGATGACGCCGATGACGTGCAGAATCACATCCTTGGCCGTCACCCCCGGGGGCAGATCCCCCTCCACGCTCACCCGCATGGTGCGGGGTTCCCGCTGGGGCAGGGTCTGGGTGGCCAGCACATGTTCCACCTCCGAGGTGCCGATCCCGAAGGCCAGCGCGCCGAAGGCCCCATGGGTGGCGGTGTGGGAGTCGCCGCACACCACGACGCAACCCGGCAGGGTGATCCCCTGTTCCGGCGCCATCACATGCACCACCCCCTGACGGATATCCCCGATGCCGAATTCGGTGATGCCGAACTGGCGGCAATTGGCGTTCAGGGTCTCCACCTGCAGCCGGGCGATGGGATCCCGGATGCCCAGTTCCAGATCCCGGGTGGGCACGTTGTGATCCGGCACCGCGAAGGTCTGACCCGGACGGAACACCTGCCGTCCGCTGATCCGCAACCCTTCGAACGCCTGGGGACTGGTCACTTCATGGACCAGATGACGATCCACATACAATAAAGATGTGCCGTCCGGTTCGGAGCGGATCACATGGGCGTTCCAGATTTTGTGAAACAGGGTCTGAGCTGACATCGGGGCAATCTCCATCCAGGCGGCATGGCAAATGACAGGATTCAAACTTTGCAGATTAAGCCAACAGCCACCCGGACAACAAGGCATTTTGACACATTTTTATGGAAAGTCAGCCCTTCAACGACCTCCTTTGCCACAGCATGGTTGCATCCGGGCTGCGGGATGCCGTACAGTCGTGGGCAGATCACCCGCAATCACCCGGAGAAATCGCCATGTCCCATGCCGTGACTTTCGATGACATCTGGAAACTGTTCCAGGAAAGCGCCCTGCTGTTGAAGGAGACGGATCATCAGTTGAAGGAGACGGATCGTCAGTTTCAGGAGATGGTCCGGGAGGACCGGGAACGCCGGGCGGCACTGGACCGCAAGTTCCAGGAGACCGACCGTCAGATGCAGGAGACCGATCGGAGAATGCAGGAGACCGATCGCAAATTCCAGGAGACCGATCGCAAGTTCCAGGAGACCGATCGCAAGTTCCAGGAGACCGATCGCAAAATGCAGGAGACCGATCGCAAGATGCAGGAGACCGATCGCAAGATCAAGGAGGTCAGCCAGCAGGTCGGCAATCTGGGCAGTCGGTGGGGGGAGTTCGTGGAAGGGATCGTGGCTCCGGCCTGCGAGACCCTGTTTGCCGAACGGGGCATTCCCGTGCATCGGGTCGCCATGCGGGTCAAGGCGAAAAGCATGGATGGCAGTCGGCGCACGGAGATCGATATTCTGGTGGACAATACGGATGCGGTGGTTCTTGTGGAGGTCAAAAGCCGTTTGACCGCCGAGGATGTGCGGGACCATCTGAAACGGGTCCAGGAGTTCAAGACGTACTATGAAGGCGCGGATGGCGCACGGGTCATGGGCGCGGTGGCCGGCATCCTGATCGATGCCGATGTGGACCGCTACGCCATACGCGAAGGGCTGTTTGTCATTGTCCAGTCCGGGGAGAGCGTCCGGTTGGCCAACGATCCGGATTTTGTGCCGAAGCGCTGGTGAGTGACCCTGCTGTTTTTTTGTTCATGGTCGCAACTGCGGTGAGATGGCCGGAAGGTTCCCTCCGCCCGCTGTGACCACCGCCGCCATGCCCCCGATGTCCAGGCCTAACGCCAGCCAGGAAATCCCGTAATTGCCTTGTCTGAACTGGTAGAGATCATCCACAAGTACATTCCCCAGAATCACCACAAGCAGCGCGGCCACCAGGATGCCAGGCCAGGAGATCTCGGCTTTTGAAAACGGGATCAGGTCCAGGAGTCCATCCAGCAGTTTTGCCGTGCCGACATGAAAAAGCACCAAGGCGGCGGGTACGAGAAAAATGCACGCGGCGACCGTCGCGAAAATCCAGATCATTCCGGGCGCCTGGGACGAGCCGCCTCCCATGATGCCGAGATAAACAAGCAGACTGATGGAAAGAGGCGACAAGATCAGGTTGAGTCTCCGGAAACCTCTCCAGACAACCGTCAGTGGTATGGTATTGGCCATGCCTTGCTCCTCTTGGGTTGTTGAAGATTGCCATTGACCCGGCCTGACCGTTCCGTGAGGGAGGGGCGCGCTGGTTGTGCGGGATATTTTCTGCGGATTCACGTCAGAAAACAATCTTTGCAAGAGGGGGGAGGATGGCCTTCAATGTTGGTGAAATCCTGCATGAAGCCTGGAACTCCATATTTTCTGTTGACAAAAAACATGGGCAACCGTGGCGCGGCGTCCGGTTGCGCGCTAGACTGTCGGCTGAACCGGTCTTTAGGACCCTGGAATCATCAAGGTTTCCCCACGCAGAAATGAAAGTCCCGCAACCATGAGCGACAAACCCAAACAGATCACCCGTCTGGCGGATTACACCCCGCCGGTTTACCGTGTGGAGACCGTCCACCTGGAGATCGACCTGCATGAGCAGGAAACCCTGGTCTTTTCCCGAATGGCTCTGCGCCGCAACCCGGAGGCGGTCACTCCAGAGAACACCCTGCGCCTCGATGGCCGGGATCTGGAACTGCAATCCATCCATCTTGACGGCCAGCCCCTCTCCCCGGACCGTTATACCCTCGACGGGGAACATCTGGTCGTTCCCGGGGCGCCGGAGAGTTGCACACTGGAGATCCGCACCCGCATCCATCCGGAAAAGAATCTCTCCCTGGAAGGTCTCTACCGCTCCCGGGGGCTGTATTGCACCCAGTGCGAGGCGGAAGGGTTTCGCAAGATCACCTTCTATCCGGATCGTCCGGATGTCATGGCCCGTTTCACCGTGCGTCTGAGCGCGGATCGGGAGAGTTGCCCGGTGCTGTTGTCCAACGGCAACCTCATCCAGACCGGGGAGTTGCCGGACAATCGCCATTTTGCCCTGTGGGAGGATCCACATCCCAAGCCTTGTTATCTGTTTGCCCTGGTGGCTGGCAGGCTGGTATGCCACGGGGGCGGCTTCACCACCCGTTCCGGTCGACCGGTGGCGCTGCAGATATGGGTGGAACCGGAGAACGTCGGCAAGTGTCAGCATGCCCTGGAGTCGCTGCAGAAGGCCATGGCCTGGGACGAGGAGCGCTTTGACCGGGAATACGATCTGGATCTTTACATGATTGTCGCGGTGAACGATTTCAACGCCGGCGCCATGGAGAACAAGGGGCTGAACATTTTCAACGCCCAGTATGTGCTCGCCGACCCCCTGACCGCCACGGATGGCAATTACGAAGAGATCGAAAGCGTCATCGCCCACGAATATTTCCACAACTGGACCGGCAACCGCATCACCTGTCGGGAGTGGTTTCAGCTCAGTCTCAAGGAGGGGTTGACCATCTTCCGGGATCAGGAGTTCTCCGCGGACATGGGTTCCCGACCGGTGCAGCGGATCCGGGCCGTGCAGTATCTGCGCGCCGGGCAGTTTCCCGAGGATGCCGGACCCACCGCCCATCCGGTGCGACCGGATGCCTACATGGAGATCAACAATTTCTACACCTCAACGGTCTACAACAAGGGGGCCGAGGTGGTCCGCATGCTCCAGACCCTGATTGGCCGGGACCGTTTCCGGCAGGGAATGGATCTCTATTTCCAGCGTCATGATGGTCAGGCGGTCACGGTGGAGGCGTTTGTCGCCGCCATGGAGAGCGCCTCGGGTCGGGATCTGAGCCTGTTCATGCACTGGTATCGCCAGGCGGGTACCCCCAGGTTGACCGTTCGTCAGGAGTATCAGCGGGAGTCGGACCGGTTCGTGCTGACCATTGCCCAGGTTTGTCATGCTCATGGTCAGAATGCTCCGACTCCTCCCTTGACCATTCCGCTGGCCGTGGCGCTGCTGGATCCCGAGACCCGCGCCCCTTTGCCGTTGATCCTGTCGGGAGAGGATCCGGCCCAGGCCCCCCTGGAACGGGTGCTGGAGTTGACCGGGCCGGAGGAGCGTTTTGTCTTCACCGGGATTCCCCGCGCGCCGATCCCTTCGTTGTTGCGGGGATTTTCCGCGCCGGTGAAAATCGACGGACCGCTCTCCGATGAGAATCTGGCGTTTCTCTGGGGGGCGGAGACCGATCCGTTCAACCGTTGGGATGCCGGACAGCAACTGGCCATGCGGGTGTTGCTGGACGCGGCCCGGGTCGGACCGGATCGGTCCGTGGTGATTCCGGATGTGTTTGTGGATGCCTTTGCCGCCACCCTGACCAGCGATGAACTGGACCCGGCCATGAAGACTTTGGCCATCACCCTGCCGGGGATTCAGGTGCTGGTGGAGGCCATGGAAAATGCCGATCCGGGGGCGTTGTTCCGGGTGCGGGAGGCGCTGCGCAGCCGTCTGGCCATGGCCTGTCGGGAGTCGTTGTGGCGAGTGTACGCCGACAACCAGACGCCGGGCCCCTATCGTCGCGACCGGGGAGATATCGGTCGGCGCTCTTTGAAGAATTTCGTGCTGGGGCTGTTGATGGCCCTGCCGGACAAGGACGAACCGGCCCGCATCGCCATGGAGCAGACCCTCCTTGCCGACAAC
The DNA here is from genome assembly GCA_015232245.1 of Magnetococcales bacterium. GTDB lineage: Bacteria > Pseudomonadota > Magnetococcia > Magnetococcales > Magnetaquicoccaceae > Magnetaquiglobus. Next base: position 8,893 of record JADGAB010000086.1, read on the forward strand.
ATGACCGATCTGCTGGGAGGACTGGTGCCGTTGGTGCATGCGGGACGTCCGGAGGCGGCCCCCTTGCTGGCGGAAATGGAGCGGCGCTGGCAGGCCAATCCTCTGGCCATGGACAAGTGGTTTTCCCTTCAGGCCATGGCTCCCCTGGAGCAGGCGTTGGAGCAGGTCCGCAGGCTCATGACGCATCCGGCCTACGACGGACGCAATCCCAACCGGATCCGGGCTGTGGTCGGGACGTTCTGTCATGGCAATCTGGTCCGCTTTCATGATCCTTCCGGATCCGGCTATCGTTTCCTGGTGGAACGGATCCGGGATCTGGACCCCCACAACCCCCAGGTGGCGGCCCGGCAGTTGACCGCTTTGAGTCGTTGGCGTCAGTTCGAACCCGGGCGGGGTCAGGCCATGCGGGCCGCCCTCGAAGAGATTGTCGCCTTTTCCGGTTTGTCCCGGAACAGTTACGAAATGGCCTCCAGGAGTCTTGCCTGACATAAGGATTGCAGGCCGCCTGTGAATGGGATCACAATGATTCCATCCTTATCAAGGAGCTGGTATCATCTTCTCAAGGAGTTTGTCCATGCCCCCGGAATCGATCCAACCCCCCTCCTCTGGAGCCCCCGAGCGCCCCCGGACCGAGACCCGCTTTCCGTTTCATACCCGGATGCGGCTGGAGGTGGCGTTGGGCCAGAGCATTGAAGGACTGACCGCCGATGTGAGCATGAGCGGGGCTTTCATGGAGACCACCATGTCCACCGGGGGGGTGCTGGTGGGAGACAAGGCGGTGGTTTTTCTGGAGATGAAGGAAGGCGGGGCAACCTATGAGGTCTCCTTTCCCTGCACCGTGGCCCGTGTCAATCCCCGGGGGGTGGGTTTGGATTTCGAAAGCGATCCTTGAAGCGTCGCAAGGCGTGACGCGAGATGAACCGCTCTCATGTCGGGATGTTGATCTTTTCGTCCAAAGGGGTCGCCTCGGCGACTGATGGGGCGCTCAAGGGAATTCCGGAATCCCCTTGCACCGGTTGCAGCCGGGGCTGGGGACGACGCAGACGATGCTGCATGCGACGGATCCAGACCTGACAGGCTGTGGCCTGCAGACGGATCCGGACCATCTGCATGCGGGCCTGGGCCAGGGCGACTCCCGCCGGGGGGACGGGTTGGGCGTCAAGGCCGGACTCTGACAGTCTGGAGCGTACCCGGAGCGTGCCCAACCGGGCGGCGAGCATCTCCGCGCGACCAGTCAGGCGGATGCGCTGGATCCGGGCGCGCAGGGCCATGGGATCTTGCGGGTCCGGGGTTGGCCTCTGACCCAGTTGCACCGAACCTTCCGGACCGTGAAATGCGTAGGAGCCGTCCGCGGCGATGGTCTCGAATACCCCGTCGGCATGACTGATTTGATGGTCCCCCGCCATGTTCCAGCGATCCAGATCCCCCAGCAGCGTGGACCAGGAGCCGGCCCCCTGTTCCTCCAGCACCCCGATGGCCCCGTCCGCAGCCAGATAACTGCTCCGGCTTCCGTCCCACGCCTCGCAGGCCCCATTCGGATGGAGCAGTTCGCCGTTTGTCGCGCTTTGCCAGCTCTCCCGCCTGCCATCGGCATGCATCGTCTCCCCCGCACCCGTCGCAGGATTCCAGACGCCCTGGAGATGACGGGTCGCGTGCTTCCATGTCATCTGTCCGGTTGTGTCCCGGATTGCGGAGAAATCCCCGATCGAGAAGGTGCCGGAACCGTCTGTGTGGCGGCTCCACACGCCGCCGAAAAGATCCACCCCTCCCCGGCTCCCCTGTCGCTCCTGCCACCCGGTATGACCCGCCGCATCCCGCCACTCCTGCCGACCGTCAGGATCCTGTGTGTAACAGGCTCCGTCCGCGGCGTGCTCCCCCCGGGAGCCGTCTGCGCAGCGCCAGCCTCCCCCGCCAGCGCTCTCCAGCCAGCACCGTTCCTCGCCTTTCTCCCAGGCGATGGTCCCATCCCGGGAGATCGTCACCAAAGCGCCATCCTGGGTCCGGAGGGTCTGGTGCTCTCCCGGCTCCCAGGTCAGATGCTCCCCGTCCGCTGCCCGCCACTCCCCGGAGCCGTCCGGGTGATAATAAAGGGTGACACCATCCGTCTCGGCAGGACCGGCGGCCATGAAACAGATCCGGGAGCCATCAAACGCTGAAAACTCCCCGGACAGAAACTCCCGGGGGGTGAACTCCATTCCATCCGGGGTGAGAAAGGTGATCTCATGCAAGGCGTTCCACAGCTCCACCGACCCGTCCGGATGATGGATTGCCCCGGAGCCGTCCGCATGAAACCGGCCACTGCCTCCGGATTTTCGAGTCCATTGGCCATCGCCTGCGCTGTTCCAGGTGATCACGGCCCCATCCGGGGTGCGCAGGGTGCCGGAGCCGTCCGGTTGACGGGTGTGGCGGGAGCCGTTTTCTCCTTCCCGAAACGTCATCGAGCCGTTTGCCCGCCATTGCCCCAGGGAGCCGTCGGTTCCGCTCCAGGTGGCATTGCCTTGGCCATCCCAACTCCCCGTGGCGCCGTCGGCGGTGCGAAAGGTTCCGGAACCATCCGGGTTCCAGGTGATGACAACAGCTTGGTCGGACATAAGGTTGGGACTCTCCATTGACAGGGGTCCAGGGTGGGGTCCAGGAATGAGGCCCCTGGTGGGGTCCATCCCATGGAACTTTAAGCTTTTGGCGCGCTTTTCAAAAGGGAATTGCCTCGCAATTTCCTTGATCGCCCCACCAGCCGCCGCAGGCGGCTTGTTTTTTGGCAAGGGGAAGCGGCCATTTTTCGCTTGAGCGAAAA
>JADGAB010000087.1 GCA_015232245.1 Magnetococcales bacterium
TGCTGATCGCCATGGAAGCGGGCAAGTCCGTGGCTTTTGCCTTGTGGAACCTGCAGGAACGGGGCAGACTCTTTGTGCCGCCGGGTGTGCCGGTCTATGAAGGGATGATCATCGGGATCAACAGCCGCAATCAGGATCTGGTGGTCAATCCCATGAAGGGCAAGCAGTTGACCAATATCCGCGCTTCGGGTTCGGATGACGCCATCATGCTGACGCCGTATCTCAACTACTCCCTGGAGCAGTGTCTGGAGTTCATCAACGACGACGAACTGGTCGAGGTGACCCCCAAGAGCTTGCGCATGCGCAAGAAATTGCTCAAGGAGCACGAAAGGAAGCGTTCGCAGAAGGGGCTTTAGACCATCCGGGTTCTGCGCCAAACCGCCATCGGAGGGGGGAACCAGCGATGAATCGAAAGGAAGTGGCCGCCTTGCGGGAGGCGGCGGAACAGGGAGAGGCCCAGGCCCGGTGTCAACTGGGAGCCATGCATCTGACCGGAGATCAGGACGGGGTTTCCAGGGATGACAAGGAGGCCCTGAAATGGTTCCGTCTGGCCGCCGAGCAGGGTCATCTGCTGGCCCAGCAGAATCTGGGGATGCTCTATTATCAGGGCAAGGGGGTGCCTCGCAACGGTCCATTGGCCATCAAGTGGTTTCGACTGGCCGCGACCCAGGGATCGGTGCATGCCCAGTACAATCTGGGGGTGATTTATGATGGCGGCAAGCTGGTGCCGGCGGATCCGGAGGAGGCGGCCCGATGGTTCCGCCTGGCGGCGGATCAGGGCAATGCCCATGCCCAGTATCATCTGGGACAAGGGTATCGCAAGGGCAGGGGAGTGCCCCGGGATGAGCGGTTGGCGATCCAGTGGTTGCAAAAAGCCGCCGAACAGGGACATGCCCAGGCGGGTCTGCAGTTGGGGCTGATGCATGAATCCGGACAGGGGGTGGCCAAATCCCTGCCCAACGCGGTGAAATGGTTCGCCATGGCCGCCGGGAAGGGGCTGGCCCAGGCCCAGTTCCAGTTGAGCCGGATGTACAGCGAGGGCCGGGGCGTGGAACGGGACGACCGGGAGGCGGCCCGCTGGTGTCGTCTGGCGGCGGAACAGGGGTTGGATCAGGCCCAGCAGAACTATGGCTGCATGCTCGCTTTGGGGCAGGGGGTGCAGGAGGATCTGATTCATGCCTACATGTGGCTGGAACTGGCGGCCCGGCAGGGCAACGCGGTGGCCATCCAGCGGCAGGGCAGTCTGGCCGAGGTGATGAACGCCACCCGCATCGCCCAGGCCCAGGCCAGGGCCCAACAGTGGAAACCCGGTGTCCGCGCCGGTTGATGCAAGTGCTGGTGTCTTTTTTGCATGCCGTATTTTCAACCATTGCCTGGCGTTTGTTTCATGACGCCCCTTGAAAGACAATCCGGAGAAAAACGATGCATGCCTTCTCGCAAAACGGCAACCGCTCCTGTGAAATGATCCCCCCGGGTCTGCACTCCAAAAATCTGCTCGATGCCAATGAGGAGCGGATCAATGCGTTGCATCACACCCTGAAACTGCTGGAAAACGAACGCCGCGAACTGTGCGGGCAACTGAAGAGTCCGCTGGGGCTGTCCGCCTCGGAGATCGACTGGCTGTTTCGTCCCGCCGCACCTCTGAACGAGCACGAGTATTTCGCCGAGCGTCTCGGGGTGATCCACGGGCGTTGTTGAGCCTGAGCCTCTACCAGTCCGCCAGCCTCCAGACTCCCAGAAACCGGCCATGACGGCTCTTGCCGTCCGGGATGAGAAAAAGCGGTTCCGGGAGCCGGAAGGGTGGCGCGGTCAGGTTCACCTTGTGCCAGTGACCCGGTTTCGAGTGCTCGTTGACCGCCTCCGGAAAGGTGGTGGCAATGAGATAACGGGATTCGCTGCGCTTGAAATGTTTCAAAGCCTGAAGATTCAGCGTGTCCGGCAGATGGATCAGGGTGTTGCGGCAGAGGAGGGCGTCCGCCCGGGGCAGCACCTCGTGACAGATGTCGGCGGTATTGAACGCATGGTTCTTGCGTCCGGCAAACAGGGTGCGATTGTGGTGGATCAGTTCCGGCACCACGTCGAACCCCAGATAAAGATCCCACTCCTCTGAGATCAATCCCAGCCAGTTCAAATCCCCGCATCCCGCATCCACCACGGTCCGCACCTTGAGGTGTCGCAGGGTTTCCGTCAGACGGTCGCGCAACTCCACGGTGGCGTTCACACAGGAGCCGGAACCGCTCCGGGTCTCCCGGGTTCCCCACTGATTCTCCTGATAGATTCTGGAAAAGATCCGTCTGATCTCCACCGAGATTCCGCTGACCGGAGGATGGGGAGGAAAACGGCCATCCTCGCCCCGCGCGCCGATGCGTCGTCGTCGCAGATCCACATCCGCGAAGGCTTCGTACTCCGCCAGGGTGCGCACCTGCCCCAGCCCGTAGCGCTCCAGCTCCCGGGTGGCCTCCGGGTCCGTGGTGGAGTGGATGTCGAGCATGTGCTCCAGTCGGGCCACCGAGATTTTCTGCAATTGAATCCAGTCCGTCTTGTGGTCATCCCAGTGACGCCGCCGGGTGCCGTCGGTGTAGTCGTGATAAAGGATGATTTCATTCGGCGTGTAGAGATCGTAGCCATGGGTCCAGAGCCGGGCCGCCATGGTGATCTCTTCGCCGTGAAAATAGAGATGCGGGTCATAGGGGACTTCCCGGACCATGGAACCGGGTCCGAAGAGGAATCCCCCGCCCACGAAGGCCGAAGGCGCGGGGATTTGCGGGCGATCCGTCAACTCCAGATACTCTCCCTGGGGAATCAGGATGCCATCCCGGTTGAATTTTTTCGCCCGGAGGTAGGGGTATCCCCTGCGAAAGCGTTGATCCGGAGGTTCGTAACGGTTCGGATGGGTGGAGAGTACCGCCTTGGCCGAGGGACAGGCGGCCAGCATTTGAATCAATTGCCGATCCCAGTTCGGATCAAAGCGGGTATGGCTGTCGATCTGGAGATAATAATCCTCTTCCTGATAGAATTCGCTCTGGATGCGGCTGCGGGCCCAGCAGGCGCCGCGACTGTCGGCGACGTGGATCCCCCGACCCCGGATCTGTCCGCGGTACTCCTCGGGAACGCGGGTGAAGGTCTCGCCATCCTCCTCGGGAAGAATCTGCCAGAGCACCCCGACCCGGATCCGTTCGGGATGGGCCGCCTGGGCAAAAAGGTCCATCAGGGTGAAAGGGCACTCCGTGTCCCGATACGCGGCGATCGAGACAAACAGGGTGGCGGTTTGCGAGGGATCCGGGGTGTTGGTCATGGAGAAAAAATACCATGCCGGACCGCTTGAAGGAAACCGTTGGCGATGCTACCCTCGACCATCCAGGCAATGACGAAGGGGGGCTTTCATGCGGGAGTGGACCGTGCGATATTTTTGGGTGGCGGGTCTGATCGGGGGTTGGTGTTGGCTGACGAACTCCGCCTGGGCGTTGGATGGCCGGATTGCGTCGCTCTTCACGGCGACCGCGGAGCCGGTGCGGGTGGTGGAATCTTCGGCCTGCGGGCCGGACAGGGTGTTGATCGAAGAGTCCTTCCGGGTCAGTGGTCCGGATCCAGCGGATCTTTTGATGGTCCGTACCAGCCGGAACACCGGCGGCGTGAGCCGCGTTCCGGTGCGGCAGATGGACCGGCAGGGACGGGTGGTGCATGCTTATTGTGTGTCGCGCCAGCATGGGGATCGGATCGAGACGGTGTTTCTGACCGTCCAGGGGGAGAGTTCGCCTCCCCTGATCTATCCGGTGAGCGTGGCCGGTCAGCCGGTCGAGAGAGAGCCCGTCCCCCTGCTTGGGGTGCATCAGACCACCCGCTACATGCAGTTTGCCGACCCGGACAAAGGCACCTGCTGCTGGCATCATGTCTATGTCAACCACGCCTGGCAGGAACAGGGGGAGGAGGTGGAGGAGATCACCCTCCCCATGCGTTTCGATCCCCTCCCCGGACCCCAGGGACATCTGTATTATCAGTTCTATTCCGCGGTCAACCAGGTGCGTTTTTATTTCGGTCTGCAGACCAACCTCAAAGACCACGGCAAGGATCATGGGGTGGGAGCGATCTTTTCCCGCTGGGAGAGCCAGAATCCCGGGGATCTCCAGACCGTCGCCCGGGGATTCTCCGAGATTGGCGCCTATGAGGGGGCGTTCGTCAGCGTCCGCAAGCCGGTCACTTTGGCGCAGGGGCCCATGGCGTTGCGTCTGACGGTGCGTCCGGAAAAGGGGGGCTTGACCCATCGATGGATCGATCTGGCGGTCATCCATGACATTGCCGGCACCCCTCGGGTCGAGCCTGTCGGCGGGTTGCGCTTTCCCGGAGCCGTGATCCGGTTGACCAAACCGCTCAAGATGACCGTCGAGAGTTATGGATTGCGTTCCTCCTCCCAGGCGTCCGTCTGGCTGGTGCCCTTTTTCGACTGGAGCGTGGATTCCCCCCGGATCAATGGCCGGACCATCGGGTTGCTGCCCGAGGTGGAATATCCGGACAAGGCCCCGCGCGTTGTGCGGGTGACGCAGCGCCCCGACGGGGGAGTTCGGGTGCGGCGGAGCGGTCTGATCGATCCGGACGCCGTGTTTCAACCGTCAGGACCGGGAGGATCTTGAATGCTTTGGCGGGTGCGCGCCTGGATCACCCGGCGGATTCAGCCCTGGCTGAGCGTCTCTTTGCGTCGGGAGCTTTTGGATCGGGATCTGCACGGGTTGCGGTCCGTCATGACCGGTCGGGTTCTGGAGATCGGCGCTGGCCGGGAGTCGCGGCGCGGCGCCTTTCAGCCGCCCTTTTCCGGGGTGGAAGCCTGGCTTCTGGTGGATCTCTCTTGCGGGAATCGTCCTCATGTCTGTGGGGACGTGACCTCTCTGCCCTTGCCTGAGGCCTCTTTTGACACGGTGGTCTGTCTGGAGGTGCTGGAGTATGTGGCCGATCCTCTGCTGGCGTTGCGGGAGCTGCATCGGGTGGTGATGCCGGGGGGGAGGTTGATTCTCTCCGTGCCGTTCATGCATCGCTGGGATGCGGAGCGGGATTATTGGCGTCCGACCCCGCCGGGTTTGACCTTCTGCCTGACCCGGACAGGCTGGTGCGTGGAGTCGTTGCAAACCCAGGGGGGCATCCTGGCGGTGCTGGTCAATGTGACGCGGCATCTGTTGGCCAAACACCCCAAATCCACCGGCTGGCTGATGGTGTGTCTGCTGCTCGATCCCCTGTTGCGCTGGATGACCCGTCTGGACCCCCGCGTCACGGCCCGCTCACCGACCTTTGCCACCTTTTCCACCGGCATGCTCGTCGTGGGCAGGAGCGCTCCCCGGCATGATCCATTCCGCGTTGTTTGAACCGCGCCTTCCCGAGAGCGGCGGGCCTCTTCTGGCGGCATTGCGAAGCCGACCCGGCATTCTCCTGGTCGCCGGACGCTACCGGGCCGAGGATCCCTATGTGGAGCTCGGCGTGAAACGCGCCCTGGAATCCCGGGGGTTTCGGGTCTCTCTGGCATTGCCGTCCCGGGCGATGAACGCTGCCGGATTTCTGCCGGAGATTCTCGACGATCCGGTGTTCCGGAAGGAACAGGCCATTCTGCTCAACGGGGCGTGGGATTTTCAGCAGGCCATGCGGGGCTGTCGGCTGGTGCTGTTCAGTTCCTGGAAGGGGCAGGCCCCTCTGGCGGACCTGGCCCATCGGGAAGGACGTCTGACCATGGATTTCAGCGCCATGACGGGACTGGATCATCTGGTGGTGGGACACGAGCTCTCCCTGGCCAAAAGCCCCATCGTGCGTCGCATGTGTCTGGCAAGCCACACCATGTCCGGTTACCGGCAACTGCCGGAAGAGCGTCTGCGGGTGGTCGGATCGGTGTTGTACGAGGATCCGGAAAAGCTCGCGTTCCGGGAAGGACTGGGAGAGAGGAGCGCGTTTTGTCAGCGTTACGGAATGGATCCGGCACGGCCCATTGTGGTGCTCTTTCCCAAAGGGGTGGTGAGTTTTCGCAAGAAGTGTCGCATCTGGTTTGCCGACTGGAGCGAGGCTCAGGTCGAGGCCTATCATCGCTGGTACCTGGAGCGGCAGGTCGCCATCTGCGAGGTGATCCGGCAGAGCGGCTGCAACCCTCTGGTCAAACTGCACCCTTCCAGCTATGCCGCCTACTGGGGGAAAACCGATGCGGAGTACGCCTATTGGCAGGCGCACCCCTGGATTCCCATCCTGATCGACCGTCACACCCTGGCCATGTTTCGCCATATGGATCTGGGGGTGGGGATCAATACCCATTCGGCCATGGACGCGGCCTATTTCGGCAAGCCTTTTCTCTATGTGGATTCGGATCTGGCCCCGCCGCCGCCTCTGCCCGGCTTTCACGCAAGCGAGCAGTTCAGCGCCCTGCCGCCGGGTCCTTCCAGCCAGTGGCACGCCCCGCCGGAGCACTCTCCCAATCCCTGGTTCTCCTCCTGGCTGGGAGGGTTCTGTCGTCTGGAGGAGCTTGCCGGGCGTCTGCGGGATCCGGCGGTCTACCGGGTCGATCCGGAACATCTGGCCATGGTGATCGGGGAGTTCTGGTATCGCAACGATGGTCACTCCGCCGGGCGTATTGTCGAGGAGGTCTGTCAGGCGTGGCGCGGGTCGGACAAAACCGGCTGGAGACGCTGGAGAACCCTTGCCGCCTGGCGGGGTCTGTACCAGGACGGCAAAGGGTGGCTGGCCCGATGGCTCAGGGGATGATCACCAGCCGGAAACCGAGATCATCCTTGCCCAGATCCGGATAGGTTCCTCCCCGATAGGCGGCCCGCACCAGGGCCGGCGGGGAACGCCAGGAACCGCCCCGCTTGATGCGATAGCCAATGATCCCCCGATTCACCGGATTGCGTTGCCGGGCGGCGGGTTGCGGATAGAACTGGGTGTCGTAGATGTCTTCGCACCACTCCCAGACATTGCCGTGCATGTCGTGCAGTCCGAAAGCATTGGCCGGGAACTGGCCGCACGGGGTGGTTCCCTTGCGCTGGATGCCCGGTTCGCTGTCCCCGTAGATCTCCTTTCCGTCGTAGTTGGCCAGGGAGGAGTCGATGGAGTAGCCGAAATGAAACGGGGCGGTTCCCCCTCCGTGACAGGCGTACTCCCACTGGGCTTCCGAAGGCAGGAGGCAGTTTTTCTGCAAACGACCGGCAAGCCAGGATGCGAAGCATTGCGCATCGAACCAGCTGACAAATATGGCCGGATGGTTCTCCTCCTGGGGATGACGGGTGGTTTTCCAGTTCTGCCAACCCGTATTCTTTTGCAGTCGGGGATTGGCCCGCGCCGCGAATTGACTCTGTTCCGTGTCGGTGACGTGCAGGGTCTCCTCGACAAAACGGTTGAACTGTCCCCGGGTGACCGGAAACCGTCCCATCCAGAATCCGTCCAGCATCACCCGATGGCGGGGCAACTCCCGCCCGAACCACTTTTCGAACTCCGCATCGTCGTTGCAACGGTGCAGCAGTTGATTCTCTTCCGTGGATTGCCCCATCTCGAATCTTCCGGGGGGAATCCAGACGAACTCCATGCCGGTCACCGGTTCTGTCCAGAAGGCGGTCTGGCCTTTTTTGCGTCCCGGGGCAGTGGGGAGTCCGCCGGCGAGCAGTCTGGCCCGGGTCCGGAGCTGTCGGGTCTCCCGGGATTGAAGATTTTCCGCCTCCATGGCGGCCAGCAGTTCGGCCAGTGTGGCGAAACGGTCCGGGCGCTTTTCACGCAAACATCGCTCCACCACCGCCACGCATCCGGGCATCTCCCCAGCCACCTCCCCGGACCAGCCCAAACCCTCCTGTTGCCGGAGTTTCAACAGCAGCGGTTGCAGATAGTCGTAATCCGCCACAGGCCAACGCCCTTCGAGAATGTAGTAGCCGATCAGACCGAAACTGTAGATCAGAATCGGTTCGTCGATGCAGGTGACGCTCCGGTCGTGGAGTTCCGGCGCCATGAAAAAATCCGTGGTCACCACCCGGTAGTAATCCGCCAGCCGGGCCTGACACACCCCGCCGAAATCGATCAGGGCCAGCTCCATGGGGCCGGGATCCCGGGAGGATACCAGAATGTTCTCCAGTTTCAGATCGGTCACGATCAGTCCGGTGTCATCGAGCAGACGGTACAAAAGACGAGCCAGCCGATGCAGCAGCGCCCGTTTCCGGATCGGTGTGAACATTTCCTTGCTGCGCAGACGACCGATGAAATCATGCAGATCGATGGGCCAGTAGTCCATCTGGATCAGACCGTACACCTCCACGCCGCTTGAGGGGTCCGGATCCGTGTATTCGCAAAAACCGCGAATTCTCACCAGACTGGCATGGTGAAGCCGATCCCAGTTGCCCGTCAGTTGCTGCCATTCATGGCTCTCTTCCGGTTCGCTCTCCCCGCGCATCTTCAACGGGATGATCTTGACGGCGATCCGGGAGAGATCATCCTCCAGCAGAAACACCTGCCCGAAACTGCCCGAACCCAATGCCTTGACCATGCGCATGTCGGGCAGAAAACGACGAATCAGTTCTCCGGCCTGTTCAAGATTCAGATCGATTTTTCTTGGCATCGTGAATGATTCTTCCGTTAATTGTTGGGTTGCCTGAAGTTTGACACAGATTGCAAGAAAAACGCTGTTCGAATGGCTTGGTTCGGTCGAAAAGAGTGGCAGAAGCCTTGCATTTGCAAAAAGGCTATACCATTATATAGAGATAATGAGTGCATGTAAACACTCGTATGAATGTGGCTAATTTTAACACAGCATCCGTAACGTACGACAGGGCATGAAAATTTTTCCAAAAAAACCTGTACCCACCCATATCCGTCCCCTGGAGATCATGGGGAATGATCGGGATGTGGCCACGCCGGTGCTGAGTCGCGACACTTGGAGAATCGTTTTTGTGGCTTTTCTGCCGCTGTTTGCCTGGTCTTTTCTGGCCCAATTGCAAGAGGTGGCCCATGCTCCGGGTCAGGTGATGCCCAGCGGTTCGGTGCATACGATACAGCATCTGGAAGGGGGCATCGTCAAGGATGTGCTGGTGAAGGAGAATACCCTGGTGGAGGCCGGACAGGCGCTGTTTCGTCTGGACGGAATCCAGGTGAACGCGGAACTGGAACAACTGGAAGCCCGGATCGCCGGATTGCAGGCCCGCGCCATTCGTGCCCGCGCCTTTGCCATGGACGAAAAACCGGATTTCTCCACCATTCCGGAGCGGTTCGCCAATCTTGCCGAGGGGCAGCGCAGGGTCTTTGACAATCAGAGGCTCTCTTTGGAAAACAACCAGCAGATCATTCAGGCCCAGCTTGCCCAGCGCAACTCCGAATTGCAATCCCAGATGGCCGCCCTGGAGACCGCCCGCAGCCAGGTGGAGGTGACTTCGAACATGCTGGCCATCCGTCAGACCCTGCTGGAAAAAAAGGCCGTCTCCCGCATCGTCTATCTGGAGACCCTCAAGGCGTCGGAAACCGCCCAGGGCGAGGTGAAGCGGATCCTCAAACAGATCGAAAACATTCGCGGCGCCATCTCCGAGGCATCCAGCCGCATGAATCAACTGGTGGCGGACACCCGCCGGACCGCCAACGATGAATTGACCACCATCACCAATGAACTGGCCCAGGTGCGGGAACTGCGCCATGAACTGGTGGATCGGATGGAACGTCTGGAGATCCGTTCCCCGGTGGCCGGAACCGTGCAGGAGGTGAACATCACCTCCAAGGTGGTTCCCGCCGGGGGCGTGCTGGCCAAGATCGTTCCCTTGGCAGACAAGCTTCAGGTGGAGATCCATATCACCCCCCAGGACGTGGGAAGGGTGCGGGTCGGATCGCCGGTGACCATCAAGTTGAGCAGTTATTCGTTCGTCTATTTTGGCCGGGTTTTCGGTACCTTGACGGCAGTATCGCCCAGCACCTTGCTGGACGAGAAGAAAAATGCCTACTACAAAGGGATCGTCACCTTGGAAAAAGGGTATCTGGGAGAGGTTCCCGGCAAGCTTCCCATTCTGCCCGGCATGCTGGCCCAGGTGGATATCTCCCTGGATCAGCGTCGGGTGATCGAGATCCTCTGGCAACCGGTGTACAATACCGTCCATGACGCATTCAAAGAACACTAATCAGGATTCCTCCAAGCTTGGGGTCTGGCCGTGGTCGATAGGGAAATCCATGCCTAAGGATATCCACGGACTCCCCGAGGGGGCTGGCCAGGTCGGGACCATGCTCGTTCTGGGAGTCACTTCGCTGTTGATCAACCTCATGGGGCTGTTGGTGCCGCTGCTTTTGATGCAGGTGTTCAACCGCATCATTCCCAACCAGGCGATCAACACCCTCTCCATGCTGGTGATCACCGTGCTGATCGCCTTGATGGTGGAAAGCGCCATTCAAACCCTGCGTTCCCATGTGATCGCCTGGATCGGCGCCCGTTTTGTTCATCGGGGGAGCTGCCGTCTGCTGCGCCGCCTGCTGTTCGCCGAACCCAAAGAGTTCGAACGGGTCGATGGCGCCAAATACCTGGAACAGATGAACGCCATCCATACCATCGGCGATCTCTATTCGGGTCAGGCGATGATCGCCCTGTTCGATCTGCCGTTTCTGATTCTGTTTCTCTACATGATCTTCGCCTTGGGGGGGGCGCTGCTGCTGGTTCCCATTGTCACGGTGGCGGTCATCGCCCTGTTTTCCACCATCGAGGGCGAACGGCTCCATACCACCCTCGATACCGATATGCGGGTGAGTCAACGTCGCTTCAGCTTCATTACCGAAACCTTGAGCCGGATCCACGCCGTCAAGTCCATGGCCATGGAACCTCTCATGCTGCGCCGCTACGAGATGCTGCAGCTCTCCAGTCTGCGCCATACCTACGATATCATTTTTCAGGGAGGGATCATTCCGGTCTTCTCCTCGTTTGCCGGTCAGGCCAGTACCGCCTTCATCGTCGGGTTGGGCTCCATTCAGGTGATCAACGGCGACATGACCACCGGCGGACTGGCCGCCTGCACCATGCTGGCGGGCCGTACCCTGCAGCCCCTGCAAACTCTGGTGCGGGGCTGGACCCGTCTGCAATCGACCCGTCTGGCCAAACAGCAGATCGATGAACTCTTCACCCTGCCGCAACGGCCTCCGCCGGTGGAGGATACCGCCCAGCTCAGCATCGACGGGGCCATGGAACTGCAAAACGTCACCTGTCAGGTCGGCAAGGATCAGGTGATTCTGAAAAAACTCTCCCTGACCGTCCAGCCCGGAGAGTTTATCGGTCTGATCGGCAACAGCGGCGATGGCAAAACCACATTATTGAAACTCATCTCCGGGGCGGTGCTTCCCTCCGAGGGGGCGGTGCTGGTGGATGGCAAAAACCGTGATACCCTGCCGGATCATCTGCACGCCTCCATCGGCTATGTTCCCCAGACCGGTGTGCTGTTCAACGCCACCATTCTGGAAAACCTCACCATGTTCGACGACTCCCGCAACGAGATCGCCTTGCAGATCGCGGCGGAGCTGGGACTGGATTCCATCGTGGCCCGCATGCCGAAAGGGTATCAGACCCCCATCGGCGAAGGGGTTTCGGACATTCTGCCCGCGGGTGTGATCCAGCGGGTGGCCATCATCCGCATTCTGGCCATGGAACCGAAAATCCTGCTGTTCGACGAGGCCAATACCGCCATCGACTCGGCGGG
>JADGAB010000088.1 GCA_015232245.1 Magnetococcales bacterium
AATCAACATCCCGAAATGGTTGTGGTTTGAAACATAAAAATTTTTTAAATTCTTTCAAATACAAGGCGTTGAAAATTTTTATGTTTTAAAGTCAAAACCCTGGGGGAGGAATCCCCCAGACCCCCGCTTTTCTTTCAACAGTTTCGCTGATCCATGCGTGTGAGGTGCAGACATGACGACATTGCAACCGGTTGTGACCGATGGGGCTCCGGGGGCCATCGGACCCTACAGCCAGGCCATTCGCGCCGGAGAGTGGCTGTTTGTTTCCGGACAGATCCCGCTGGATCCGGCCACCGGCCTGCTGGTGGAAGGGGACATCTCCCGCCAGATGGAACAGGTTCTGGTCAATCTGACCGCCATTCTGGCCGCAGCCGGGGCCGATCTGGGCCAGGTGGTCAAATCGACCCTTTATCTGGTGGATCTGAACGACTTCGCAACGGTCAACGGGGTGTACGCCCGTCATTTCCAGGCCCCGTATCCGGCCCGGTCCACGGTGGGAGTGGCGGCTTTGCCCAAGGGGGCGCGGGTGGAAATGGATGTGGTGGCCTGTCTGCCCAAAGTGCACAGATGATGGTCCGTCAGGTGCGATCCTGGGTATTGATTCTGGCCTTTTTGCTGCTTCCCGATGCCCAGGCCGCCCTGTTTTGCGTCACCGACTTCGGGGGCCGACGCTGCACCTATCCAGATCTGGATGCCTGTCGTCGTGCCGCGGGTCAACAGGGGGGGTGCGATTTGAATACGGAAGAGCTGGTCAAACCCACCGGAGCCGCACCGTTTTGTCTGGTGGAGAGCTGGCGCACCGAATGCAACTACATGGACAGACTCTCCTGTGAAAAACGGGCGGCCATGATCCGAACCGTCTGCATTGTCAATCCCAATGCGCCGGGTGTCGAGGCCAATCCCTTGGCTCCGCCACAGGGTTACATGCCCAGTCCGAACTATCTTCCGGGGGGTGAAAAGTGATGGATCGCTTGTTCTGGATGCTGCTGACCGGTTTGCTGGCAGGGTGTGCTGCCGGAGTGCCGGTGGTGGAGGAGCCGACAGCCCGGCAGGTCTCCCGGGGCGGGGATTACAAACGGTTGTCCGAGTGTCTGTTTCGCCAGATGAAGGCGGATGGGCATCCGGTGGATCTGGAGGTGTTCAGTTGTTCCCGTCAGGCCCGGTTGGCGGCTGGCGCGGATGGGGAGGCGATTCGTGTGGATGCCATGCCCGGGGGCGGGGAAGGGGCTGTGGTGCGGGGTTCCGGTACAGGCATGGTTCAGCTCAACCGTTATCTGGAGCAATGCACCCTGCCTCCCAAGGATTGAAAGAACAAGTGGGGGTCTGGAGGATTCCTCCCCCAGGGTTTTGACTTTCAAACATAAAAAATTTTCAGTGCCTTGATTTCAAACCGTTCCCATGTCGGGATACCGACTTTCAGACCCGGATTTTCCACTGGCGGCAACGCGGGACGCATGGCTGGAAAGGTGCCGCTTCGCGGCCTGCCGGGCGCGCACGGGAATTGTTTTGGCAATTCCCTTTTGAAAAGCGCGCCAAAGGCTGAAAGTTCCAAGGGCTTCGCCCCTGGTGGAGTCCAGGGGGGGATAATCCCCCTGGACCCCCAAGTACAGCATCAAATGGGAATACGTACGCCGATTTCGATCACCCGCTCCAGAGGGATCTGAAAATAGGTTGCGGTGCTGGTGGCATTGTGTTGCAAGGCCAGAAACAGTTTCAACTGCCAACAGGAGATGGTTTTTCGCCCCTTGTCCATGGGTACAAAAACCACCCGACCGATGAAGAATGAGGTTTCGGTGAGTTCAAATCCTCTGGAACAGACCTGACACTTTTCCAGGGCGGCGGGAATGTCTGGCGTCTCCTGATAGCCGAACCGCAGGCTCATGAGAAAGAAATTATTCGGCAACACAGCCACTTCCAGACGTTCATTGTCGTCCACATAAGGGACATCGGCGGTTTTGATGCTCAACAGCACGACCCGTTCATGCACGACACAGTTGCAGCTTAAATTGTGCATCAAAGCGCGGGGCGCGGATCTGGGATCAGCGGTAAGAAAAATGGCCGTGCCGGGTGTTTTGGGGACGTCATCGGTTTCACATTGGTGCAGGAAATCAACCAGTGGAACCGTATCCCGATTCCACGCCGCCGCCGCCACTTCCGAGCCTCGTTTCCAGGTGATCATCAGGGTGAGGATGGAAAATCCAAGCACCAGCGGAAACCATCCACCATTGGGAATCTTGAGGACGTTGGCGGAAAAGAAGGTCAGATCACAGCCGGCGAAACCAATCAGCAGCAGGGATGAAAACAGCGCTCCCCATTTTTTCAAGGTGCGCAGCACCACGCCGAAGGCCAGAAACGTATCGATGAGCATGGCTCCGGTCACCGCGATTCCGTAGGCCGCCGCCAGATTGTCCGAACTCTTGAAGCTCAAGACCACCAGCACCACCCCCACCAGCAGCCCCCAGTTGAGCACAGGCACATAGATTTGTCCGATTTTATGGTCCGAGGTGTGGACAATGGAGATGCGTGGCAGAAAATTGAGCTGCACCGCCTGGCGGGTCGCGGAAAACACCCCGGAAATCACCGCCTGGGAGGCAATCACCGTGGCCATGGTCGCCAAAGCCACCATGGGCAGCAGAAACCACGAGGGGACCAGATAATAAAACGGGTGCTGCAAAGATTCGGGATTGTGCAGGACCATGGCCCCCTGTCCCAGGTAGTTCAGAACCAGGGAGGGAAAGACAAACCAGGTCCAGGCCAGTTTGATGGGACGCCTGCCAAAATGGCCCATATCGGCGTACAGGGCCTCGCCCCCCGTCACACAGAGAAATACCGATCCCAGAGCCAGAAAGCCATGGGCAGGATCGGATACCAGAAAGCGGATGCCGTAAATCGGATTGATCGCCTGGATGATTTCCGGATGGCGCAGCACCTCGACGAGTCCAAATGCCGCGATGGCGACAAACCACACGCAGGTGATGGGACCAAAAAAGGCGCCAACCCGTTCGGTCCCGTTGCTTTGAAACAGAAAAAGTCCGACCAGAACGCACAAGGTGATCGGCACGACAAACGGGTTGAACATCGGTGTGGCCACCTCCAGTCCCTCCACCGCGCTCAACACCGAAATGGCCGGAGTGATCAGCCCGTCCCCGAAAAACAGCGCCACGCCGCACATGCCCAGCAGCACCACGTATTTTTGCAAGGGGTGGTCTCGTGGCAGGCTGCGCTGGGTCAGGGCGACCAGGGCCATGATGCCCCCCTCGCCACGATTGTCCGCCTGCATGATGAACAGGACATATTTCAGCGAGATCATGATGATCAATGCCCAAAAGATCAGGGAGACCACGCCGAATACATGCTCCGCCTGCGGGGCGAGGGCATGGGCCCCTCCCAAAGCCTCCTTGAGGGCGTAGAGCGGGCTGGTGCCGATATCACCAAAAACAACCCCCAAAGCTCCCATGACAAGTTTTCCAAGCCGATGATCGTCGTGCTGCGCGTTAACCTTGTCCATCTAATGCGTTTGCCTCCATGCTGGTTTAGATAGGTTGTGCGGGTTTTCGGTGATTGTTTTGTATCAAAATTATATAAATATGGCATATTTTAAGTAAAATTGGTGTCAATATTCTGGTTGATTGTATTAAAATAGAATCAGGATGGCCGTTATTCTTTTGGATAATCCAATTACAAAACACAGGAAAAGTGTGATTTTCGATCCGATGGGCATCAGATCAATTTGTTGAAAATCAAAGCCATCACAAAATGTTAGACGCATATGATGATTCTGTCCGGAACTTGTAAGGGTTTTATCAAGACGGGGATGAGTTCATGCCGTTGGCGCAGATGTAAATAGCCAAAGCGCAGGATGCGAGATTTTTCAAGGAGAGTGGAATTTGCGGAAGGTGAATTCTTGAAAGAAAGCGGGGTCTTGGGAATCTTGTGGAATGCTGACTTTTTGCCCCGGATTTTCCATTGGCGGCTTTGTGAGAAACGCGCCGACGGCTTGAGGTGAGGTCCCAAGGGTCTTGCTCCTGGACCTCACCCAAGGGATTTTGGACCCCTGCCGGTTCAGAAATTCGGCAGCAGGGGGGTTTTGGGGAGTTGCATGCAACCTTTTTCTTCAAACAGCTCGGTGGCTTGATCCGCTTCCCGGGGATTGGAAAAAGGACCGCCATAAAGACAGGTCATGAGCGTTCGGTCCACGGAGTAGTGACTCACCACCACGGGCCAACCCTTGCCCTTGATCTGCTGTTGCCGCCGCGCCACTTCTCCGGCATTGGAAAAGCATCCATAAGCCACCACAAAACGGACCTTCTCCCCCCCGGATCCCCTGGACCCGGCAACCGGCTCGGGAATTTCCACGGAATGGGCCGGTCCGGGAGATGCGACCGCTGCCCGGGCCGGCTCAGAAAGCATCTTCGGCCTGGTTTCCGCCGCTGGCCCGGCTGGATTGCGACCCTTGCGCTGTATCGGTTCCGTCGCAGCCAAGGGGTGATTGCCAGCCTGGGCGCGCTTCTGCTCCCAGGGGACAACTTTCCCGGGTTTGACCTCACGGGCAACGGTGGTGGGCATTGCCGGTTCCAGCAAGGCCTCCTCGACCCGCTGCGCGCCGGCAGCTCCATCCTTGCCGGGTTCCATCGGGAGAATTCGGGCTACCGACCACTCCCGTTTCCCCGACCCCTGCGCCGGAGGAACCGGCTCCGCAGAGGATGTGGCCAATTCCTCTTTTTTGGCCGACGGCTCCGCTCCCGATTCCGGGCCAGGAACCGTGGTGGTCGCTTCGACAACGGGAGCCGGCGCGCTGGTGGCCAGCGGGGGAACGGTCTCCGGCGCTTTGGAGAGCATCTCCGGCAACGGTTTCTCGTCCACCAGAGTGGCCGGAGAGACCGGCGTCCGCTGGCGCTGCGCTCCATTCCCGCCCATCATCCAATAGGTGACGCCCAGCAGCAGCAGAATCACCAGCCCCCCGGTCCATTGACCGACAAATCCCCGGGGAAGCTCTTTTTTCTTGGGGTGCGGTCCGGTGGGCTCCGGCAAACGGATTTTCGGCAACTCGGGCAGGAGATGCGGCGGCGTGACTTCCGGGAGAGCGGACAAGATCACTGCGGGGGGCGGTTCCACCGTCGGCATGGGGGACTCCTCCACCGGCATGGGAGGCGCCTCCAGCCATCGTTCCGCTTCGGGCTGGCACGGCTCCTCCGGCCATGGAGGCAGGGGCATTCCGGTCACGACTGCCGGATCCGGAGGATCCGGCAAAGGCTCGGGTTCAACCAGGGATGTGAAAAAGTCGCCGGGCTCCTCCTTCGGCAGACTGACCACCGCCTGAACCGTGACGAGATTTTCTCCGGAGTCAAGCGCCACCACGACAGGCAAGTCGGGCTCCGGCTCAACGGGGGGCGGCAAAAGCAGGAAAGAGGCTTCGGGTGGGACGGTTTCTGTCGGGGGTTCGCCGGGCGCGGGAGGTTCGATGCGGACAGGAGTTTCCCGCCGGGCAAACCATGGGGTGGTTTCCGCAGTTGGCGCAGGCGCGGCAGGGGCCTCCAGCAGGGCGCGGAATCCGGGCAAATCGGTCAGATCCCTCTGACCGTAGGTGTCAGCCGGTGGGGCGTCAGGGGGGGAGAGGGTCCAGGGATTGCTGCGGATCCTGGGGTTTTTGCTGGTCTGGTTCACGGGCCCTTCGGGCGTCACGCCCCGGCTTGGAAATGGATCTGCTGGCCGGATTATAGGAAATTCAAGCCCGTATGTCCATTTCCAAAGCGCAGGGCTGCGTCAATTTTGCTGGAATGCTCCCCTGGGTCCGGAAAAAAGGTTGCCGGATCCAAGGATTCCCGACCGACCTGCCGATGATTTTCTTCTGGTCTTACGCCACCTTGACTTGAATGGCCCGGGGCTTGGCCTCTTCGCGCTTGGGCAGCATGACCTCCAGAACGCCGTTCTTGTACGCGGCCTGAATGCCATTGACATCCGTGGTGCCGGGCAGTTGGAACGAGCGGCTGAACCGTCCATAGGCCCGTTCGACCCGATGATAGTGATCCTGATGTTGCTCGTCTTCGAACTTCCGTTCCCCGGCAATGGTCAGGCGGCCATTCTCCACGTTGACACTGATCTCCTTTTGTTCCATGCCCGGCACATCCGCCTTGATGAGGATGTGCTGTTCGTCCTCCCGGATGTCCACCCGCAACGGCCATTGGGTCATCATGCCGCTGGACTCCTCCAGATCCCGGTCGAACAGTCGGTTGATTTCACCCTGCAGGCTGCGGAAGGTGCGGAAAGGATCGTAGTTGATCAAAGTGGCCATGGCTTGTTCCTCCTTCATGTTTTATTGATCATGCGCTTGCGGTCGATTGACCGTGGTCGTTGTTGCTTGATCAACAAATATGTGGAGGGGGGGGGCGGGTACAAGAGGGGAGAGAAAATTTTTCCCCGTTGGGGGAGGGAATGGCGCAGCTTGAAAAAATGCCGGGGGATCCATCCCCCAGTGCCTGGACAATCCTTGTCAACTGCATGCCGACCGCAAGGCGCAAGGCGGTCGAATGAATGATCGATCAGGGTTTGTTCTTGGTTTTCTCGATGATTTGCTGTACATTCTTCTCCAGGAAGGACTTCAGCTCTTTTTGTCCCTGGGTCAGGATCTCCATGGCGCGCATGGTGTTGGTACGCATATCCTTGGCCATCTCCGAGGCGATTTCCGTCTGGGTCGCCAGCAGATCCTTGGGAGATTTGGCTGCCGCCAGTTGATCGAGTTGACGCGCGCCAGAGGTGTTGAACTCCTCGATGGCGTCAAGTTGATGCTTGGCCAGTTCCCGCACCGTGTTGTCATTGATTTTCTGCAACTCGGTGATCGAATCGAGCATCAACCGGGTCATGTCGGTCATTTTTTTGGTGATTTTGTCGCTATTCATGTCCGTGGCCTCGCTTGGATGGTGTTGGATACGGAGGCATTGCAAGGGATTCTCCGTTTATGTTGCATTGCAACATGGAGAAAGAGATTAAATGCATTGCATGCTGACGTCAAGCATTTTTCGTGAGTCATCAAAATTTTTGTCCCCTCGCCGGGACGGTCCGTGGAGAGAATCCGTATGAAGGGTGGTGCGCACGACGGAATACCGGTGAATCTGGAACTGCTCTCCAATGACAATCGGGTGGGGGTGGTGCTGGTGGGCGGCTGTCTGCTGGCTGGCGGCGCTGTGGCGGACCTGATGGGGTGGTACCTCCTGTTTGCCCCCGAAGGGGTGGCTGTGTCCCTTCTGCGACCGGTGATGCTGGTGCTTGGACCGCTGCTGATCCTGCTGGCGGCGCGTCGTCTGTTGATTCCCGGATGCCGACCTCTCCTGAAGATCAATTTTGGCGGCGTGCATGATCTGCGTCTGCTCACCGGGCCTTTGCGCTGGTCCGCCATCGTGGCGGCGCACCGTCCCCGGGGGCTGTTGGGTCGTCTTCTCCCCGGGGTGGTGCTGGAACTCCAGGCGGATTACGACCCGGCGGGGGTGGAGACCTTCTGGTCCCGTCTGCTCCATCTGCCGTTGCGTCTGCGGGGCAGCTCGCTTCTGTTTTTGGAGTGCGCTACGCTCGACCATGGTCCGGAGGCGATTCTCGGCTCGATTCAATCCCATCTGCGGGCCAGAAGCCGGGTTCCGGGGGGATGTCGGCGCTGATTCCGGCCAGGGCCGTGACCAGCCGGTCCAGATCCTCTTCCTGGTGGGCCGCAGTCAGGGAGAGGCGCAGCCGGGCGGTATGCCGCGGCACCGTGGGCGGACGGATCGCCATGGCCAGGATTCCCGCCTCGCTTTCGAGGCGACGGCTGGCGGTCAGGGCCGCGTTGCCGGCCCCGAGCATCACCGGAATGATCTGACTGGCGGATTGGCCTGTGTTCAGACCCAGGGCCCGCAGCCGTTCCCGGGTGGCGTGGGCCTGGTGCAACAGGCTCTCCCGTTTGTCTTGCAGGGAGGGAAGCAGTTCCAGGGCCGCGTCCATGGCCCCGAGCACCCCCGGCGGCAGGGCGGTGGAGTAGATCAGACCGGCGCAGTGGTGAATCAGATACTCCCGGAGCGGTCGGGAGCAGGCGGCATAGGCCCCGAATCCCCCCAGCCCCTTGCTGAAGGTGCCCATCACCAGATCCACCTCGCCGGGAAAGGCGGCCCCCAGGCCAAAACCGTCCGGACCGAAAACCCCGGTGGCATGGGCCTCGTCCAGATAGAGAAACGCCCCGTAACGGTGTTTGAGGGCCAGAAGTCCCGGCAGATCCACCAGATCCCCATCCATGCTGAAGAGGCTTTCGGTGAGAATGAATCGGGGCGCCGCCTGATGGGCCCGGGCCTTGAGCAGGGACTCCAGATGGTTCAGATCGTTGTGGCGGTAGCGGATCTGACGTGCGCCGGCAGCCCGGCAGCCGTGATGCAGACTGGCGTGATTGAGCCGGTCGCAATAGACCTCGGGGGGAGTCCCGAGCACCGCCGGATCCAGCAGCGCCGCCAGGATCGTGGCGTTGGCCTGGAAGCCGGAGTTGAACACCAGAGCCGCCTGGCTCCCCTTGCCCCGGGCCAAACGGGCTTCCACCCCTTCGAAGGGCGCCAGATTGCCGCACACCAGCCGGGAGGCCGTGGCGCCGCATCCCCAGCGGGCCGTCCATTCGCAGGCCCGGGCAACGAGCAGGGGATGATCCGCCAGACCCAGATAGTTGTTGGAGGAGAAGTTGATCAGGCGGGCGCCCGATTTCTCGATGTGACCGGCTCCCGCGGGCAGCATGGGGGTCAGCTGTCGGCTCTGACCGGCCCGGGAGCGGCCCGCGAGAAATTCGGCATAGGCGCTGTGGGGCATGGGGATCACTCCGGCTTCGCTTCAGGTTCGGTCTCCGGCAGCGGGATCCAGCGCCGGTTGATGTAGGCTTCCAGAGGCTGGAAACGGGTCTTGTAACACATCTTGGCAGAGTCGGCGATCCAGTATCCCAGATAGATCCAAGAGAGCTCCATCTGTCGGGCCATCTCCACCTCCCACAAAACGGCCAGAGTCCCGAGACTGCGCCGGGACTCCTCCGGATCGAAAAAGGTGTAGACCGCCGAAAGCGCGTTGGACAACTGATCGATCACCGCGGTCTGCAGCAGACGACCCTGCAGACGGAAATCCACAAACCGTACCGCGCACCAGTCGGAGTGGAGAAAATCGGTGAATTCGTCGTAGTCGGGTTCGGCCATGGGACCATCCCCGTGCCGGCTGTTGAGATAGCGGCGGTAGAGCTCGAAGTGTTCGTCGGAGAAGTCCGGTCCGCCGGTATGGATGGTCAGATCCCGATTGCGCCGGATCACCCGGCGTTGGGCACGGCTGGTCTCGAAGCCGGATACCCGGATCCGGACCGGCACGCAGGCCGCGCATCCGCTGCACCAGGGGCGATAGACCAGATTGCCGCTGCGCCGGAAACCGGTGGAAAGCAGATATTCGAACTGTCCCATGTCCATGGGCTGGGCCGGATGCACATGCAGGGTATTGGCCAGCAATCCAGGCAGATAGCCGCAGGCGTGGGGTGGACTCAGCAGCAGTTCCAGGGTCTGGCGACCATGGGTGTCGGGTGGCTGGCGGGTCATGAATCCCCACCTTGCATTCCGGCGGGTTTGGCCGCACCATGTTTTCTTTTTTTCAGAGGATGGAGCATCATGTTCAAGGGAACCACCATACTGTCGGTGCGGCGGGGCAATGCCGTGGTCATGGCCGGAGACGGACAGGTGACACTCGGCGCCACCGTGATCAAGGCCAATGCCCGCAAGGTGCGCTTTTTGAAAGAAGGTCGGGCCTTGGCCGGGTTTGCCGGCTCCACCGCCGACGCCTTCACCCTGTTCGAGCGCTTCGAGGCCAAGCTTGTCAAGCATGGCGGCATCCTCTCCCGGGCCGCCGTGGAACTGGCCAAGGATTGGCGCATGGATCGCATGCTCCGTCGGCTGGAGGCCATGCTCGCCGTGGCCGATGCCTCGGCCAGCCTGCTGATCACCGGCACCGGCGATGTGCTGGAACCGGAAGAGGGGATTCTCGCCATTGGTTCGGGGGCTCCCTTTGCGCTTTCCGCGGCGCGTGCCTTGTTGCGTCACTCCGATCTGTCGGCCCGGGAGATCGCCGAGCGTTCCATGGGGATCGCGTCCGAGATCTGTGTTTATACCAATTCGAACCTCATAATTGAAGAGTTGTAAATGTCCGAATTCACGCCACGCGAGACCGTTTCCGAACTGGACCGCTTCATCATCGGGCAGGATGACGCCAAACGGGCTGTCGCCATCGCCCTGCGCAACCGCTGGCGGCGTCAGCGGCTGGATCCGGCCATGCGGGAGGAGGTCTATCCCAAAAACATTCTCATGATCGGTCCCACCGGTGTGGGCAAAACCGAAATCGCCCGGCGTCTGGCCCGGCTCTCCGACGCCCCCTTCCTGAAGGTGGAAGCCACCAAGTTCACCGAAGTGGGCTATGTGGGCCGGGATGTGGAGTCCATCATCCGCGATCTTACCGACATGGCGGTCAAGATGTCCATGGAGCGTTCCAAGCAGGAGGTTCGTCGTCAGGCCGAAGATGCCGCCGAGGAGCGGATATTGGATGCCCTGCTCCCTTCCCCCTCCATTGCCCACGCCACCTCGGACACAGCCTCGTTTCTTCCCGGAGATTCCGCCACCCGGCAGAAGTTCCGTAAAATGCTGCGGGAGGGCAAACTGGACGAACGGGAGATCGAAATCGATCTGCGGGAGAGTCGCAACGGTCCCACCCTGGAGGTGTTCACCCCCCAGGGCATGGAGGGGATCAACATTCAGGAGATGCTGGGATCCATGCTCGGCGGCACCCGTGCCACCCGGCGCAAGCTTTCCGTCAAGGAGGCGTTCAAGTTGCTGGTGGACGAGGAGGCGGGCAAGCTGGTGGACAAGGAGAAGTCCAAACGGTCCGCTTTGGATCGGGTGGAGCAGTCCGGGATCGTTTTTCTCGATGAGCTCGACAAGGTGTGCGCCCGCAATGGGGAGTCCCGGGGGGGGGCGGATGTCTCCCGGGAAGGGGTGCAGCGGGATCTGTTGCCGCTGGTGGAAGGGACCACCGTGAGCACCAAACACGGCATGGTCAAGACCGATCATATTCTGTTCATCGCCTCCGGGGCCTTTCAGATGGCCAAGCCGTCGGATCTGTTGCCTGAGTTGCAGGGGCGGCTGCCCATTCGCGTGGAGTTGAAGAGTCTCGGGGTCAAGGAGTTTGTGCGCATTCTCACCGAGCCGGAAAACGCCTTGACCCGGCAGTATGCGGCGTTGCTGGCCACCGAGGAGGTGACGTTGGAGTTTGCCGAAGATGGGGTGCGGGCTTTGGCCGAGATTGCCGCCAAGGTCAACGAGACCACGGAGAACATCGGCGCCCGGCGTTTGCATACCGTCATGGAAAAGCTGCTCGACGAAATCTCATTCACCGCTCCGGACCGGCGCGGCGAGCATCTGGTGATCAATGCGGAATTTGTGGAAAGGCAGTTGAAGGATCTTTCCGAAAACGAGGATCTCTCCCGGTACATTCTTTGAAATCAACACCTGTCCGGATTGAAAACTTGTGAAAAAAAAGCGGGGGTCTGGGGGATTCCTCCCCCAGGGTTTTGCTTTTGACTTTGTTTTTGACTTTGGCG
>JADGAB010000089.1 GCA_015232245.1 Magnetococcales bacterium
CCGTGCTTTTTTTGGAGGTTTGCAGTATTGCTGAAATTTGAGCATTTCTGGCGCACGACAGGGTAAGATCACCTCCGTGAGCCATTCGGCCCAGGGCAACAAATTGACCACCTCCTTGGAGTTACTGCGCCATGTCGAGTCCCTTGTTTGATCTGCGCGAACTGCTGGCCGGACGGGTTGCGGTGGCTGGCCGGGTGGTCTCGGTGGCCCATGGTTCGGCGCGGATAGCCACGGCCCAGGGGGTGGTTGAGGTGGTTCTGGACGGAGGCGGCAACGTCGGTGACCGGGTCAGCGTGCGGGATGGGCGTGCGGTCCGAGTGCAGGAGACGGTGGATGTGGCTGTTTTCTTTGTCTGAAAGGCTACGCATCAAACAGCTTCAAGCAAAAGGATTGTCTATTAAATCAATTTGTTGTTGTGCTGTCTGAAGCGTTTCCGGCAAATTTTCATCCTCTTCCAAAACCTGAACAATTTCGTCAACCAGTATCTTCAGTCTCCGAGCAAAAGAAAGTCCAGTCTTGTCCTTACTGATCTCAAGGTCACCGTAAATCACGACACGATCAACATGGTTCTCGATGGTCAGTTCAGAGATGACCTCGGTTTCAGATTCGTTTGCAAAAGGGGAAATGGTCATCGGTCACTTGTCCTTCTTGTGATGCTTCTGTGAAGATGGATCAGGAAGCTTCATGGCGCGGTCTTTGACTGTCTGTGGCAGGGTGGGGAAAACATCCAGTCCAATCAGCTCTTGAAGTTCCTTCAGGGAGATAGTCTTCCAATCATCCCCAGGTGCATTGCTGGTGAGATAAACTCCAGCAGTTTGATTTTTTGGGATATAGATGGCCTTGAAAATCGATGTCGGAACCATAACCCGACCATTCAGCCTCTTAATACTGGCCCCCTGGAAGACAGGACCCGTCACCACAAACACCTCCCCCTCAGACTGAGCCAGCTTTCTCACGGCCTTCTCTATGTGCGCCCAAACGCCCCGATTGTTTTCAGGGGCCTGTGGAACCATGTTGGCCATCGAGAAGGATTCAGCTTGGCTTTGTTCATCCGGCATATCAGCGGATGGGGCCATATGGCCACGGTCAAAGCCGGAGGACTTGTAATCCTCAAGTGTGGAGCGGTCACCGGCTGGAAGCCTCTCTTCCTCATGGAACAAATTTACACGTTCTTGACCCTTGGCTTCCTTTAATTGTTTCTTATCCAAATGCTCCGCTGACCAAAGGGGAGTCCTGGTTACTCCACTGTGCAGTACCGAAAATTCACGAAAACACAGCGGCACCGTTTTCGGGGAAAGTTTTGGGTTCGTGATGTCCGGTGCTGAACCACCAACAAACTGGTCTGGACACGCCGTCTGTGAAGCGTGGGCAGTGCTGCTCGCAAGAAATAGCAGTATGAAAGTCATCTGTATAAATCGTTTCATCAAGGTTTCCAGTATATTTAAGTTTAATCATGTGATTGTTGCTTGTAGAATTCGTCGATTTCCGGTTCATCCCACTTTCCGGCAACGGGAGCCCATCTGTCCAGCATACGCCGAAAATCGGGATCGTCCGCCCTCAGTTGGAAGGTATACAGCCGATTGACGATCTGCTTCATCAGGGCTTTCATCTCGGTATCGTCAAGGTGAGAGACCTCCGTCCAGGGGATCTCGTTGCCGTCGGCGTCGATGACCCTCACGTCCGAAAAATCCCCTGTCCTGCTGACCGGGACACGGCCCGCATGGAGGCTCTCCAGTCGGGTGTTCCGTACGCAGAGCAGGGCCAGCATTTTGGCCAGTCTGGCAGCGATGCGCTGCTCATCTCTTTCGTTCATGACGGAGGCTCCAGTCTGAAACGTGACCAATATCGGGATATCTAATTGCCTCTGATTTTTATGTTTCGTTATTTTTTAAGAGCTTTCCTCAATTCATCAAGCCTTTTCAATCGCCCGTCACGATCTCGATAGTTCCAGAATGTCCACCCATTACATGCACCCTGAGTGACCGAATCTCCAGCAGCAGATGGTGATAAGTATGATTGGCCGTCGAAGGTGATGGTCCCGTCCGGTTCAACCAGGGCAGTCAGGGTTCGCTTCTTGTATTCGACCTCCAGTCTTGCCGGAACCGCCAGCAGGCCAGCATCCAGAATATCCTTCATCGTTACCCGCTTGCTGGACAAACTTTTTTGACTCCCGGACGAGTCGATTTCTTGCCACACTGGTTTTTGATCGATCTTGGGGGTGAGCAATGAGGGAGGAGAGAAAAGGATCGGAAACGTCACCTTGATATCCGCACGCTGCAACGAGTTGCGGATATCACCTTGGGTGAGGCTCGGCTCCCGCTTGGCAATCAGACGGATCAGGCTGTCATCTCCCTGGAAAAGCTCGTTCAAGACAACTTTCACCCTGCTGTCCACATGATGGGCTTGCCAGAGGGTATTGATCTGCTTGTCCCCCATGCGCTCCTTGGAGATCAGATCCAGGACGTCCACCGTTTCCCGATGCTGTTCGGCGTTGGAAATGGCGACTTTTTTGAACAGCTTCTGATCGGCATCCACCGGGGCGTGGGCGTTATAGAAGCGGTATTCGTCGCCATTGGTCAACACGCACCACTCCACGCCTGCTGTTGCTGCGTATCCCACGATCTGGGAGAGCCATTTGCGTTCGTCAAGGGAATGGTTGACAGCTTTGGCTTCCAGGAACAGGCAGGGGGTGCGGTTCAAAAACAGAGCGTAATCCACCGGGTTGTCCTGGGGTTGGCTGCGAAACTCGTTGCGCACTTCGTCGATGTCCAGCACATCCCACTGGAGGGCCTGCAGCAAAGGGGTGATCAAGACCCGTTTGGTGTCCTCCTCGCTGATCGGAGATGTCCGGTCTTGAATTTTCTGTAGCTGTTCCCGTAACTTGCGAACTGTGAAATCCAGGGTGGCGCGATAATTGGTACTCATAAAGCCTCCATTTTGGTCCGGGTGCAAGTTTGCAGAACGCCACCCAAAGGGAATCCTAGATCAACTTGCTCGTTTGTCATTTTCCACTTCTTTGGACTGCGGGGAATAGTTTCTCTCATTGCGGCCTCTTGTCACTGCCAGGCGAAATAAAAAGGCTCAATATGGGTTCCAAGGCGTTACTCAACCAGCAAGCCAATAAAAGAACTCAACAGCCGTTTACCACGCACTTTTTCATTGTGAACGAACGGAAGGGTCGCCACCATTTCCTGTCTTCCCATTGTGTGCGTCATCTGCGACAGCGCGCACTCCGAGACTCCCCGCGATTTCTGTGGTCGGGTCCGTGGCAGCAGGATTCAACCCGGTATTCTGGGGAATCGTCAACAGGCGATTGGACCCTTGAGGCCGACCAACGCACGGTTTCTGTTCCAACGGCGGACGTGGCCATTGCTCGCGTGACGTACCAGTCGGTGGCACGATCATGGGGCCTGTCTGCGCCAATGCTGGTGAACGGGACACAACCTGCATGGAGGCCCTCCAGCCGGGTGTTCTGGACGCAGAGCAGGGCCAGCATTTTGGCAATTTTGTCGGCAATCCTCTGCTCAGTTTTCTTGCTCATTACCATCTGGTCACCAATGAAACAATGCAGTTGCAAACAAACGAATGTCAGTCTCGCCTGCATCCACCGTCCCGTCATCCTACCGGGCACTTAGTCGAGACCCCAGACGCCTGATGGGCCAGACATGGCGGGACAAGGTCACCAGCGTTCTCCGAAACCGGCCCATGAAAATCATGCTATTGCACCCACCGCTCCTTATCAAATATGCGCCATCAGGTCATCGGTACTGGTGGCTACCACATAGCGTGCTGGATTCTCGCCCACGGCCAGCGACTTGAAGTGCTCTTTCCCACAGGCGATTTTTGCCTTTTCCTTGTCTCTGAGATCATCGGCAAACAGTTGCCCATCCACTCGTCCTTTGGTTTCCACCACAAAGTAGATGCGTTCCTCCCCGTCTTTCTCCACCAGCACCGCCCAGTCCGGGTTGTAGGTTCCAAGCGGGGTGGGAACCTTGAACCATCCGGGCAGCTTGGCGTATACCCGCACCGCCTCGTTCTTTTCCAATGACTCGGCGAAAGACCGCTCCACGCCCGTCGAATCATACACCACATGTTCGTAAACCGATTTCCGGGTATCCTGGAGCATCTCCTTCAGGTATCCGGTCAACTCCTCTTGCTCGAAGAGTTCTTGGGCATAGTAATGATCATCGCCGATGCGCTGGTAGCGGATGCCATCCACCAGGGCAAGACGCTTGGCGCGGTTGATGCTCTCGGAAGCCAATTCCATGAATTGCTGGGGATTGCGCCGGAAATCTTCCAGGCGTTCACTGCTGGTCAGGATACGGACGATGCTGTTTCTGGTGAGTTGGGTCTGATCCTGCAATACGGTGAGCAGGTCGGGCAATTCGATATCGTTTTCCTCGATGACGACAGGAGCCGACTGCGCGGTTTCCCTGGCTTCCACCCCTCCCTTGCCGATGGACAAGTCGGCCTTGCGAACCTGCATGCGGGCCGTCGTGATCGGTGGTCCATTCTGGATGGCCTGGGCGCAATCCACCACCAGTCGTTCGTTGTCGAACTCCACCCGGTAGGTGGTCTTGTGTTTGATGCGGTTCCAGAGGGATTGGAACTCCTCCCCATGGAGAACGGCCTGACGGGTTTTGATCGTGATTCGCTCGTCGGCATTCTTGATCTCCAGCTTTCCGGCCAGCTTGCGCAAGATCTCCCGCACCTGAGGCAGATGGGCCTGAAAGGGTTCTGGGAGTTGCAATGTGCCCTCTTTGATCGCCGTTCTCAGGGAATCTTGAACCTTGCCCTTGGCATCCACATGGCCAGAGTCCTTGAGATGGTTCCAGAGGAGTGTCGATGCGGCAATGCCCAGTGGCGAGGTTTGCCCATCGGAACCTGCAACCGGAATAGTCGCGAACACATGCTGCTCCACCATGCCGAAACGGATCCCGGTGTCTTTCTCGATTTCCGTTTGCAGATTCTCGGCAAACTGCTCGTAGCTCTCGGTGGCAATGACGGTCAAGGTATTGAGGTCGAAACCCCGCAACCGTTCCCCCTTCTGGTTGACGCACAGGCGCAACCCCCGCCCGATGGACTGGCGGCGAGCCATCTCCGTGCCCATGTCGCGCAGGACGCAGATCTGGAAGACGTTGGGATTGTCCCACCCCTCCCGCAAGGCGGAATGGGAGAAGATGAATTTCAACCGGGTATCGAAGCTGAGGAGCCTTTCCTTGTCACGCATGATCAGGATGTAGGCGCGTTCGGCGTTATCCCGGTTGGCCTGGTTGTTTTCGGCGGTATCGGCCCAGCGGCCCTTCTTGTCGACGGAGAAATATCCTTCATGCACCTCCTCGGGAAGGGTGCTGGTGTCCACCTCCTGGAACAAGGTGTGATATTTGGGTTTGACGATGGCCCGGCGGTACTCTTCCTCGAACGTCACCGCATACTTGCCCTTGATGGGGATGCCCTCGGGGCCATAGGCGCGGTAATGCTCGACGACATCGATGAAAAAGAGCGAAAGCACCTTGATGCCCTGGGGGCGCAGACGCAACTCCTTGTCCAGATGCTCCTCGATGGTGCGGCGGATCATCTGCCGTTTGATGGCATCCGCGTCCACGTCGCCCATGGCCTCGCCCAGACGCAGGGAGCGTTCCTGGTTGGCCAACTCCAAAAACTCCTCGCCCCCCTTGCAGCCGATGTTTTGCACCAGGCAACCGGCATAGATGGGACGGCCTGCGAGCTGTTCCAGATCATCGCCCGCTTTTACGGTTTTGACCATCCGGCGCACCTGGGTCGCCTGTTGACAATCCAACTCAACCCGGGCGGTGATGCCACGTTTGTTGCTGGTCTCCAGCAACTTGACATAAGGTTTGTTGTGCCCGCCTTGCACCTGCAAGGAGGCCACCTCAATCTGTTTCACCAGCTTGCGTTCGTAGGCATCCACGGCATCCAGGCGATAAAGCATGTGGTGCTTGTCGGCATGGGTGGCGGAATAGCGCAGGGTGCAAAGGGGGTGCATCTCACCCAACGCCCTTTTACCCTGACCTTCCAGGCCACCATCCACGCTTTGCGGTTCATCGACAATGACGATGGGACGGGTGGCGCGGATCAGGTCGATGGGACGTTCGCCGCCGGTTTTCTCGGTCTCCTTGTACAGGTTGTTGACATCCTTTTTGTTGATGGCCCCAACGGTCACTACCATGATCTGGATGTGCGGGCTGGTAGCGAAATTGCGCACCTGACCCAGTTTCGCCGAGTCGTAAAGAAAAAACTCGAAGGGGGTGTTGGCGTAGAGCCCCTTGAAGTGGTCCGCCATGATCTGGATCGACTTGTAGACCCCCTCCTTGATGGCCACCGACGGCACCACAATGACGAACTTGGTGAAGCCGTACCGTTTGTGGAGTTCGAAGAGGGTGCGCAAATAGACGTAGGTCTTGCCGGTTCCGGTCTCCATCTCCACGGTGAAATCACCGGAAGCCAGGGAATCCGATGGACGCAGGCCATTTTTCAACTGGACCGCGTGCAGATTGGCCAGGAGTTCATCATCCAGAAGACGCAAACGGTTGCCGAGGCCCAGGCTTGTTTCCTCCTCCTTGCCTTGGAAAAGCCCACCATAGGATCGGCTGACCGTGAACTCGGTGCGGCAGGCCTCCTGTCCCCGGAAGAGATCGCACACCGCTTCGATGGCGGCAAGCTGGTAGTCCAGGTCGGGTTCAAAGTGGAGTTTCATGACGTTTTCCCCCGCTTGGCAGGGTTGACTTGTTGGGGGGGAAGCTTGGCCGCCGCATCTTCCAGGGCATGGATCAGTTCATGTTCGCCTTCTGCCTCCAAAAAGGCGCGACGCCTGGCAGCGAATAGATCGTATTCCGCTTCGGCATGGTCATTGGCATCTTTTCTGGAAATTTTTCCCGGACTGAGCAGAACCTCCCGGTCGTTAAAGCGCAAGAATTCATCCAGTCTGCGCTCCCAATCCTGGAGAAACACCTGTTTGCGCCGTTTGGCCTGATCCTCCGCAAAATCCAGCCACATGACGACGATGCGATTCAATTCGGTGATTTCCGTTTCTTGCAGGTAGTTTTTGGCCACGGTCACATCGCCCTTGCGCACCACCTCTCCCTTCCATGTGATCACCCCCATGTTGGGCAGGGCATGGTTGGCGCGACGGGCGATCAACTCAGGGGCCGTTTGACCGGTCACGGCGAAATGGAGCTTGTTCTGGATATGTTTGAAAAAAGCGGTTGTCTCTCGGCTTGATGGGGCATAGTCGGCGGCCAGAGTGAATATCTCCAGCACCCGCAGGTACATGCGGCGTTCGCTGGCGCGGATGTCCCGGATGCGCTCCAGCAGTTCGTCGAAATAGTCGGGGATGCCGGAACCGGCCACAGGCGGATTCTTCAGCCGCTGGTCGTCCATGGTGAAGCCCTTGACGAGGTACTCCCGCAGCCGTTCCGTGGCCCAACGCCGGAACTGCGCGCCACGCGACGAGCGCACCCGATAGCCTACGGCCAGAATGGCGTCCAGGTTATAGTGCTCGATCAGGCGGGACACCTCCCGGTCGCCCTCCCGGCGAACTATCCGGAATTTCCGGATAGTTGACTCTGGGGTCAATTCCCCATCCTCGAAGAGGTTCATCAAATGCTCGTTGATGGTACGGATATCTTTCTGAAACAACTCGGCCATCAACGCCTGGGAGAGCCACAAGCTCTCCTCCACAAAACGACACTCCACCCGGGTGCGACCGTCCTCGGTTTCGTAGAGCAGGATTTCACCCGTGGGTTGAGGAGGGATATCCGCATTCATATCGATCCTCCTCCTCACAGGCTGCGGATTCCGGCCAACGCGCTGGCGGGCAGATTCTGTTCCAGGATGGCTGCCAAATTGGTCTTGGCCACGTCGTCTGCCAGATTCGTTTTTGTTACATAGTCTTCCAGATTCATTTTCTTAAAAGCACTGTCGCGGAAAACGAAGGTGGTGGCTACCGCCGGGGCCAATGCCCGCCGCCAATCCAGGATGCCCATGGCCAGTGGGTCCACCTCCTTGCGGGTGATGGTCTCCGTCAGGCAAACCATCAACACCCCACCACCGATGGCGTGGACCGCCTTGCTGGCGATGGTCCGGGTCTCCATGGGCACGGTCAGTTCCAGCCCCAGCTTGAGCAGGAGTTCAAACAGGAGATCCTGTTCGGAGCGGTCCGGGAGGATGTGATCCACATGGCTGAAGAGGTGTTCTTCCAGTTTGGCGGGATCGGGTTCCCAGGGCTTGAGATTGCTGGTGTCCAGCTTGAAGACGCGGAAACCCCGATCCTGTTTGGCCCCCTCGCTCAGGTCAAGCTGCCCCGCTTCTTCGGCGTTGAGCTTCTTGATCACCCGCCGCACCCGCTCTTTGGTGATTTCGGCGATGGTGGGGTACTCCTTCTGTCCGGTGGGTTCGGGCAATTGGACCAGGATGAAACGGCGGTTGCCGCCATCTTTTTTGTTCAGGTCAAGAACAGCGTGGGCAGTGGTGCCGGAACCGGCGAAAAAATCCAACACTAGATCGTCTGGATGGCTGGCAATATGCAATACTCGCTCTATTAGCCGGGAGGGCTTTGGGGTATCAAATACAATTTGTGAACCAAGGATAGATTGAATTTCCTTTTTAGCCTCGTCAGTATGCCCTGCTTCCTCATGTGGCCACCATGTCCACGGGACCAATCCCTGAGATTCGTGTAAAAAATCCATCCGACGGGGCACACCATTACCATCTTTGCCAAAATACACTCTGTTATCAGTAAGAAGCTTATCAAACTCAGAGCGAATTATTGCCCAGCATCTTCCAGGAGGAGGCGTGTGCCTGTTCCCGTTAGGGGCAATAATCTCATACATTTGGTTTGGTCTAAAGCCTTGAGCAAGAAGCGAGACGCTTTGCCATGCCCCTCGGCAATCATTATTTATATTTTTGTAGAGTTTATGCTGTTTTTCACCTAATGGAATAAGATTTCTTGTTATTTTGAAGCGTTCCGGATCGGAAGCGTACACTAATAAATAATCATGCGCATCTCCAATTGCCCCTCTATTTTCACGCGAGTATCTTTTCTGCCAAATAATAGTTGCAATAAAATTTTCCTCCCCATACAGATCATCCATTATAATCCGCAAATCTTTTATTTCATTATCATCAATCGACACAAAAATTACTCCTTCCTGATGCAACAAATTCCGCGCCAGCTTCAAACGCGGATACATCATGTTCAGCCAATCGGTATGAAACCGTCCCGACGCCTCGGTGTTGCTGCTGATGCGCCGCCCTTCGCCATCCGTTTGCCCAGTGAGTTCCAGATAGTTGCGGATGTTGTCGCGGAAGTCGTCCGGGTAGACGAAATCCTTGCCGGTGTTGTAGGGCGGATCAATGTAGATCAGCTTGACCTTGCCCGCATAGCTTTTTTGCAGGAGCTTCAGCACCTCCAGGTTGTCGCCCTCGATCATGAGATTTTGCGTGGCGTCCCAATTCACGCTCTCCGCTGGGCAAGGGCGCAAGGTGCCGGTGGAAGGGGTCAAGGCCAGTCGGCGGGCCTGCCGTTTGCCGTGCCAGTTGAGGCCGTACTTTTCCTCCCGTTCGTCCACCTGGTCGCCCAGTAGCTCCTTGAGTACGGCGAAATCAATCTTGCCCTCGGTAAACGCCTCCGGGAAAAGTACCTTGAGCCGCTCAATATTCTCCGACAACAGATCGGCGCTTTGCATTTCGGGGGCGTTGGGGGTGAGCTTTTGCATGGTCATCGCAGGTCTCCCGGCATGCTGGACTGGACGGGATACTCCCGAACCAACCGGCCATCCCGAACCACAACCAACGCGGTATGGGTCTGGAAGGCGATTTCTCTGGCGCGACGGGCTGCCCGCTCCAGGGCTTGCTCAACTTGGCGAAGATCCTCGTCCGAAGCTTGACCCAACGGTTTGTCGTTCATTGTCCACTCCAATTCAGCAGCCGGGGATGATCCCCAGAATGATCGAAACGCAGCCATGTATCCACCAACGAACGGTAAACGTCGATTAAATTCCGACGCCCCGCCACGAACCGGCGGCGCACGGTCTCCTCGGGTACGTCATGTCCACCCTGCCTGACTCGTTCCGCCACCCGGGCCAACGAGGTCTCCACATCGGGCAGGTCCAGAAAAATCAACTTCACATGGTAGCCCATGGCACGCCATTGCGGAATGACGCGGGCATATCCTTTGCCGCTTAAGGTGGTCTCGAAGGCGAAGCTGCGTCCCGCCGCCACATGTTCGGCCATGGTCTGAAGCATCAGACGCGCAGCCCTGACCGCAGCCAACTCCGGCGCGAAGGGGGAAAGCCCGGCGGCGATGAGATCCGCGTTGACGAAGATCGGACAATGCGCCTCGTTGGGCAGGAATTCCCGGGCAAAGGTGGTCTTGCCCGCGCCGTTGGGACCGACAATGATGACGATCTTTTTCTCAATCGACATGGCCACTCCATCGCAACCTGTCCATCACCTTCGCCAATTCCTTTTTCAATGCGCCCATCCCCAGATTCAATTCCACCCGGCGGTTGAGCTGCTTCTCTTTGCCCGCCTGGGCTCGCAATCGCACGATTTCCCGCTCCAGCCGTGCGTGTTCGACGAGAGCCGTCCGACGCTCCGAGGCCCGTTCCGGCGACTCCGGGGTTATGAAATGGCCGGTGAGGCGGGCGACGGAAAGTGCCTCGATCCGATCCACCCAGCCTTGATAAAGGGTGTAAAGATTCTCGGCTGTTTGTGCACTTAAGGCCATGGACGCCAAGAATGCGACATCCAATGCTGCCCCGTCCACCAGATTTTCACCGATCACGCCGCCATCCAAAACCACCTTATCCGCCTCGCCCTGGGAAAAACGTTTGTGGGCCACAGTGAAAGTGACCGCCGCCTCCTGGGAAGAGAGCAACAAGACGGGATAGGGAATGGCCCGATGAATCAGTTCCGTCAATCGTGCTTTGGCCCCAGACCGCAAAGCCACTGTCAAGACGGTGATTTCACCATAGTCGCGGTTGCTGTCCCGGAAGGCGGGCACGCCGATATTCATGGGCTTGAGGGCGGCCACCCAGTGCATCTCGTCCACACCCTCTTGAATGATCCGCTTGTCGGCGGCAGTGGGCGCGCCATGTTCCATAAGCATCTTTTTTGCCACCCGCCGGTCCACCCGGACTTCCGGCGGCAAAGAGAGTGCCTGAAGGATGGCGGCCACACTCACGGCTTCGTTTCCCGCTCTTGTTCCGGCAACAGCACCAGCCACGCCACCACCTCGAAATCAGGTACCACCACATCTAACCGTGGTTGATTAAAGTTTTACATTTTGGGCGCACTTTATAGCTCAGAAGCTCTTTCATC
>JADGAB010000008.1 GCA_015232245.1 Magnetococcales bacterium
CGCGTCACCATGACCGGCCTGGGGTTCAAAGAGCAGGAGCTCAACGGCCTGATGATCTGGATCGATCCGACCGGCAAGGCCGGTTGAACCCGGCCTGGAATCCTTAAGAACTCACTTCTCCCGGCGTTTGCTCTCCTGCCAGAGCTCTTCCAGTTCTTCCAGGGATGCGTCCGCGGGGGTGCGTTGGGTGTCGTGGAGCCTGGATTCCATGTAGCGGAACCGCTCCTGGGCCTTGCGGGTGGCCCGGCGCAGGGCGATCTCCGGATTGATGCGGTAGTGACTGGCCAGATTGACAATGGTCAGCAACAGATCGCCCAGTTCCTCTTCCCGATGGTCCGGAGTTTCCGCCTGCCGCACCTCTTCGAGTTCCTCGCGGATTTTTTCCATCACCCCTTCGGGTTCGCTCCAGTCGAAACCCACCTGGGACATCTTGCGTTGCACCTTGGCGGCCCACAACAGGGCCGGCAGACGGCTGTTGACATCATCGAACACCGAGGCCGGTCCCGGTCCCGATCGTCCGGATTTCTCCTGGCGCTTGATCTCCTCCCAGCGCTCCACCACCTGTTCCGGTCGCCTCAGGGACTCTCCGTCCGCGGCGAAGACATGGGGGTGACGTCGGGTCATCTTGGTGACAATCCCCTCGATCACCTCCGCCAGGGTGAAACGGTCCTCCTCCTCGGCGATGCGGCTGTGAAAGACCACGTGAAACAACAAATCTCCCAACTCGTCTTTGAGTCCGTTTGAGTTGCCGGTCTCCACCGCCTCCACCACCTCGAAAGCCTCCTCGATGGTGTAGGGCAGCAGGGAGGCCGGGGTCTGCGCCTTGTCCCAGGGACAGCCGTCCTCGCTCCGCAGACGGGCCATGAGAGCCTCCAGAGCCGCCATCGCCGCGCCGGTGGCGGCAGGTGAATTTTTCATGCCTTGGCCCTTTTGACCGGAGGAGAGTCAACTTTGCCCGGTACCTTGAGAACACTGCCACGCCCGTGACGCCGGTCGGAGTGGAAGGAGTGTGGGCATGACCAGCTCAACCTTGTGAACCTGCTGGAAAAAATCATGGGATCCCAGGGAAATGGCTCAGGTGGCATGCCTGTTGCTTGTGGGATTCTGGAGCGTGGAATCATTTGGAAAATTGCATCCGTCAAGATGACCATTGGGAGCGTGTAATCCATGGATAGTGGAATTTTTGCTGCGGTTAACGGGGCGCTGCGCACGGAAATGCGCCTCGACGTGCTGGCCAACAATCTGGCCAACGTGAATACCAACGGGTTCAAGGAGGGAAACATCACCTTTGACTCCTATCTGACCAAACCCGGCATAGAACAGCATCCTCTGCCTGGTGACGCCTTCATGGGTCACAAGGGCCCGATGGAATTGCCATATCCCTTTATCAATCCCGCGTCAAGCGCCTACAGCATGACTTATCCTGCGGCGCCCAGTACGACGACCGATACCACACAGGGCGCACTCAAGGGAACCGGGAATCCCCTGGACGTGGCCATCGACGGCGAGGGCTATTTCGTGATCGACACACCTGAAGGCAGACGCTATACCCGCGACGGATCTTTCCAGATCAACGAGCGCGGCGAAATGGTAACCAAGGATGGTTATCCGGTTTTGAGCGCGGGCGGCAGTCCCATGACCATCGGCACCCAGGGTGTGGAGATCAGTCAGGATGGCACCGTGGCCTCTCCTTCCGGCCAGTCGGGACAACTGCTGCGGGTGGGTCTGCCCAAGGAGGGTCTCAAGCGGGTGGGGCACAATCTCATTTCCGCGCCTCCGGGCAGCGAAACCTCGCTGGCGGGCGCACGGGGTGGCTTCAAACAGGGATTTCTGGAAGCCTCCAACACCAATACCGTGCGGGGCATGACCCAGATGATCGAGGCCAACCGCAATTTTGAAAATTATCTGAAGATCATCCAGACCCTGGATGGCATCGACGGACAGGCCAATCAGATCGGTCATCTGAACGGCTGATTGAATTTGACTACTGGAACAAGAGCAAGGAGTACCATGCTATGATGCGTGCATTGTGGACCGCGGCCACCGGGATGTCCGCCCAGGAGCGCAGTATCGACGTGATCGCCAACAACCTGGCCAACGTCAACACGTCGGGATTCAAACACTCCCGCACCCATTTTCAGGATCTGCTGTACGCCAACATGCGTCCCGCGGGCAGCGAGACCTCGGATACCGGCACCCAGGTGCCGGTGGGGATCCAGCTGGGACATGGCGTCAAAGTGGTGGCTGTGGCCAAGGAGTTCAGTCAGGGCAGCGCGGTGCCCACCAGCGAAGCCCCCTTCAACGTGGACATGATGGTCAACGGTCAAGGATTTTTCCAGGTGGAGTTGCCCAATGGCGACGTCGCCTATACCCGGGACGGTCACTTCGAGATCAACAAGGACGGCAATATCGTCACCTCGGATGGTTATGCGCTCAAGGGCGGCGCGGTGGGGGTGGATCCGAAGCTCCACACGGGCATCAACATCGAAGGCGGGGGGTCCGTCGGGTTTACCACCAATACCTCGCCGGGCTTTTTGGCCAACCAGGGTCAAATTGAGCTGGCACGGTTTGTGAATCCATCAGGATTGACCGCCATTGGCAACAACCTGTTCGTCGAAAGCACGGCATCGGGTTCTCCCCAGGTGGCCAAACCGAATACCGACGGCATGGGGAGCTTGCGTCAGCATGTGCTGGAGCAGTCGAACGTCAACATGGTCACGGAGATGGTGGACATGATCGCCACGCAACGGGCCTATGAAATCGGCACCAAGGCGATCCAGACCGCGGACAACATGTTGAGCCAGGTGGCGCAACTGAAGCGTTGATGAGCGTGATTCCTGAAGGGGCTTGAGGCTATGGGCGTTGACCGGCGCGGGATGACGGCGGGTTGGCTGTCGGGTCTGATGATCGGCCTGATGACTCTCTCCGCCCAGGCCCAGGTGATCCAGAATCAGACGGTCATCAGCGAAAGCGAGCGGCAGATCCGCGCTCTGCTGGAGGCGGAAAAGAACGGTTTGCGGCTCGATCGGGTCTTTTTCCGTGACGAGTTGCGCCTGCCGGATGGCAGGCTGGGTTGGAAGATCAAACCCAAAGCCGGAGAATTGAAGCCCGGACGGCAATCGATACCCGTGGAGGTGTCGGTGAACGGGAATGTGGCGACCGTGTTGCAGGTTTCGGTCTCCCTGAAGCAGCCGACCCGGTATCTGGTGATGAGCCGTCCTCTGAAACGGGGTGAGGTGGTCCGGGAGTCGGATCTCCAGTGGGAGGAGAGCGAACTGGAGCGTCCTCCGGCGGGTTTGCTGGATGATCCGAAGCGGATCGCGGGTCAGACGGCCAACCGGCAGATTCTGGCGGATCGGCCTTTGCAGTCGGAGTGGTTTTCCGCACCCATGGTGGTGGCCCGGGGGGAGAGGGTGCAGGTGGCGGCGGTGCGGGGCGCGTTGCGCATCGAGGCCACCGCCATCGCTCAAGCCGCCGGACGGGTCGGGGATACGGTGGTGATGGAGAATCCGGCGAGTCATCGGCGTTTCGATGCCCGCATCACCGGACCGGGACACGCGGAAGTGACGGCCTGGTAAAAAGCAGGTTTTCTGAAGGAAGGGAGAGGTTGCGATGAATGGTCTTGCCAGAATGGTGCTTTTGTTGCCTGTGCTGCCTGTGGTGCTCAGCGGTTGCGGCATGACCCGGGCCTCCGAGCGGCCACCGGCGCCCATGGCCATTGTCCAGCCCACCGCGCCGGAGACCTTGATGCCGAAAAAGGGATCGATCTGGCAGACCACGGATCGCAATACCCTGTTTCTGGACAACAAGGCGCGCAACATCGGGGATGTGGTGACGGTGAAGATCTCCGAAAAGCCCTCGGCCTCCATGGACGCCACCACGGAACTGAAACGCAACAACACCAACACCCTGGGGATGACCGGGGTGTTGAATCTGACCAGCCCGTTGAAATCCAAAACCGATCTGAGCAGCGCCACGGCCAACAGTCAGAACGACTTCAAGGGCGAAGGCAAGAATCTGCGCAAGAACGATTTCACGGCCACGGTTTCTTGTGTGGTGACCCAGGTGCTGGCCAACGGCAATCTGCGCATCGAGGGTCGGCGGGACATCACCCTCAATCATGAAAACCAGTTCATCATTCTCTCCGGGGTGATCCGGCCCGAAGATATCGGCGCCGACAATTCGGTGACGTCGGCCCAGATCGCCGATGCCCGCATCGAGTTCTCCGGAGACGGGGACATCGATGATCAGCAGCGTCCCAGTTGGATCGGTCGCTTCTTCTCCACCGTCAATATTCTGTGATGTTCATGAAAACCATGCGCCGCCATCCGAAGTGGATTCTGGCCCTGCTGCTGGCAGCGCCGGCTCTGGTCTCTGTTTTGCCCGTCGAAGCCGCCCGTCTCAAGGACGTGGTGGAGATCGAAGGGGTCCGGGACAACCCCCTGACCGGATTCGGTCTGGTGGTGGGTCTCAACGGCACCGGCGATTCCAGCGCCGCGTTCACCAACCAGTCCCTGAAAATGATGCTGGAACGGATGGGCATCTCCGCGGATCAGGGGGTCAAGGTGAAGAACGTGGCCTCGGTGATGGTGACTTCCACGTTGCCACCGTTCGCCCGTCAGGGCAGCCGGCTGGATGTGACCCTCTCTTCGCTGGGAGATGCCAAGAGTCTTCAGGGAGGCACCCTGATTCTCACCCCCCTCAAGGGCGCGGATGGCCGGATCTATGCCGTGGCCCAGGGACCGTTGGTGGTGGGCGGTTTTTCCGCCGAAGGGGGCGGGGCGTCGGCGCAGAAGAATCATCCCACGGTGGGACGGATCGCCAGTGGCGCCACGGTGGAAAAAGAGATCGAATTCGAACTCAACAAGGAGTCCCAGTTGCAATTGTCGTTGCGCAATCCGGACTTCACTACCGCCAACCGGATCGTGCAGTCCATCAACGACGTGTTCGGCAAACCATTGGCATCGGCCCGTGACTCGGGTACCATTGCCTTGACCGTGCCGCCGGATTATCAGGGACGGGTGGTGAATTTCGTCTCCCGTCTGGAAGGGGTCCAGGTGGATCCGGATCAACGGGCCCGGATCGTGGTCAATGAGCGGACTGGTACCATTGTCATGGGTGAGAGCGTCCGGGTCTCCACCGTTGGTCTGGCCCACGGGGGGTTGAGCATCAAGATCAAGGAGACCCCCAAGGTCACTCAGCCGAACGCCTTGTCGGCGGGCACCACGGCGGTGACACCCAATACCAACGTGACCGCCACGGAAAAAGATGCCCGTGTGCTGGAAATGGAAGAGGGCGTGACCCTCGGCGATCTGGTGCGTGGCTTGAACGGCATTGGGGTGACTCCCCGGGATCTGATCGCCATTTTGCAGTCCATCAAGGCGGCGGGCGCCCTGCAGGCCGATCTGGAGATCCTATGAGCGATCCTGTCGCCTCTTTGCCTCCCGCGCCGATACCCCAGATCCAACCGGCCACGCCGGCGATCTCCCGGGAGGACCAGCGCCGCTTGAACGATGCCACCGCCGATTTCGAGGCCATGTTCATCCAGCAGCTGTTCAAATCGATGCGGCGCACCGTGCCCGAGGATCCCAAAGGGGGGCTGTTCGCCAAGGGTCAGGGAGAAAAAATCTTCGCGGAGATGCTGGACGGCGAGTACTCCAAGAATTTCAGTCGTGGTCGCAGCGGACTTGGGTTGAAGGAGGCCATCTTCAAACAGACCGTCTCCACACAGCTCGCCCGGGGTGCTGCCAACCCGTCTGCGGTGAATCGTGCCTATGGCGCAGGAAATCCCTTAAACGCAGCCGCGCAATCGCCGATAGGTAAGGAGGGAGTGGCCAAAGCGGGATCCGTATCCGCTCCGGCCCCTCAAACCCATTTACCAGCGGCGGGCAATCCACAACGCGTCGGCCCCGCGGATGCGACTGGCGTCGGTGACTCCTGAACAAGGATAAAGAACACGGCGTGGTCCCATCGGGATTGAAGGAATGCAAGAGGCATGGTCACGAGAATCAAAAGCGTCAATGTCGGTCAGCTTGGTCGCATCTCCCGCAAGCGCGCGGGGGGCAAATCGGGCGACAGTGTTGCCGGGAGTGGTTCGGCTCGGGCGGATGACGCCAATTTCTCCTCCGGCGCCCGGACCATGGGGCTGGCGGGAGAGGCGATCAACGCCGCTCCGGATGTGCGCGTGGAACTGGTGGAACCGATCCGGGAAGCCCTGGCCGATGGACGGTATCATGTTTCCAGTCTGGATGTGGCGGACAAGATTCTGCGTCAGGTCTTGATGGAGCGAAAGAAATCAATATGAACCTCTGGGTTTGGACCGGTCATGTCTGCCTCCACCTTTGATGCGCTTGCCGAAACGCAACGACTGGTTGCTCTGCTTGACCCCATGGTCGGGTTGTTCGAGCGTCTTCTGCCTCTGCTGGAACAGGAGCGGATGGTTCTGAAGGCGCGCAATCCCGACGAGTTGGAGGTCACGGCCCGTCAGGTGGAGGAGGTGCTGGTGGAGATCCGCAGGCTGGATCAGGCGCGTCAATCCCAGTCCCAGCGCATGGGGCAGGCATTGGGATTGTCCGCCGACGCCCTGAACCTCAAGGAACTCGACAAGGCCATGGGTGGCAACACCGGCCTGCTGGGTTATCGGCAGAAACTGCGCGAGCGCGTCGAGGAGGCGGATCGTTCCAATCGGGAGAATCAGGCGATCTTCAGGGGAGTTCTGATCGCCACCGAGACCATGCTGCGCGCCTTGAAAGGCAGTGCGCAAGGTCAGTCGCCGGCGTATGATCGACGGGGTTTCCGGCAGAGCGGACCGAGTTATCATTTTCTGTCCAAGCAATTTTAGCAACCCATTGGCGCGGAGGGATTGGGATCGCACGGGGTGGGGAGACCCCAGGCGTTCGGCAGTCGCTCCGTCGCCCCCAGGGAGGGGATGAGACGATGTTGATTTTGACCCGCAGAATCGGTGAGAGCCTGAACATTGGTGACGAGATCAAGATCACCCTGCTCGGCATCAAAGGCAATCAGGTGCGCATCGGCATCGACGCCCCCCGGGACGTCGAAGTGCATCGGGAGGAGATCTACGACAAGATCAAACGGGAAACACGCAAGGCCAACACCAAGATGTCCACCGACACCCTGGACGCCGCCTCCCGGATTCTTTCCAGAACCTGAGCAAAGCTTTCTCACAAAAACATTGCGGAGCGCATGGCTGGCCGGATGGAACCGTTTTCCATCCGGCGGGCGTGCTTTTCTTTCAGGACAGTTTTGCCCGGCTGAGGCTGTTCTTGAACAAATTGATGGTCTCTCCTGGGCTGATTTTCACCGACTGGTTGTAACGCGCCACATGGTTTTAACATTAGCGCCACATGGTCTTGGTGTAGAATATCTGCGGTTCATCTCATTGCGTGCTAATTCTGGTAATCGATCTTGTGATCAATGATCACAGAACTCCTTGACTCCTCCTCATAAACCGGCCCACTTGTTCGCAGCAGTCGGGCCGCAGTCGCAGCCCCCTGATTGAA
This sequence comes from Magnetococcales bacterium, assembly GCA_015232245.1. GTDB lineage: Bacteria > Pseudomonadota > Magnetococcia > Magnetococcales > Magnetaquicoccaceae > Magnetaquiglobus. The sequence goes on from JADGAB010000008.1 coordinate 7,521, forward strand.
CACCTGATCTTGGGTGTTGTCGCGCCGACAGTTTCGGGTACAGGTGTTCCGGGATATGGCATGCGCTTAACCATCTCCCTCCGCAAACCCTTCCAGCGCCCCCAGCACCCGTTTGACCGGCGGGAACTGGTTGAAGGGAAAGCCGTGGGCCTGAAACCAGGGGGAGTTTTCCAGCAGGGGGATCAGCTCCGTCTGTCTGGTCAGCGCCCGGTCGATGCCGATCAGCAGGGGTGGAGGCCGGGTCAAGGCGTCCAGACGCTGCAGACGCCGAGGAAGTTGACTGGCGTGCCAGCGGTGGAAAAGCTCCAGATGGATGACCTTTTTGGATTGGTGCCGGAAGGTGAAATCCGGCACCACCAACTCCTGACCCCCCAGTTCCAGCAACTCCGGGTGGGGGAGAATCGTCCAATTCGTTACCTCCTGGGCGAATTTCTCGGCAAAAATGGTCAATTCTTCGGGAATGTATTGGCTCTTGCGGCTGAAATGGGACTTCAGCCCCATGGAGTCGTTCAATTCCAGGGTGGCCGATTGGCTTTCCATCCGGGTCCTGGCGGTCAACCGCCAGCGGGAGAGTTGACAGATCGCCGGCAGAAAGGCCGCCAGCTTGAGGCCGTATTTGCGTTGCACGTCGAACAGACTTAAAGGCCCGTCCAGTTCCAGAGTGAAGCCGTCACTCTTCTCTGGATCGTGTTTCACCCGGGCCAGCAGTTGAAACCATTTCATGAGCTGAAAAAAACGCCGTTGCTGCCCCGGATCCGGTTCGGCGATGTGCAGGGTGAGCCGCTCGGCCCAGAACAACGGTCCCTGCGCCTGCGCCAGGTTGTAGCGTTCCAGCAGGGCTTCCGGTTCGACGGGATCAAAGGCGGTCAGGGGTTGCCGGTCCGGCAGATCGGCGTGCAGTTCCAGGGCCAGTTGGTCCGGATCCGGACAGGTCATATCCTGCGCCACGGCGTTGCGAAACCCCTCCAGATCGTCCATGTCCGCTGCCCGCAGATGCCGGGCCGCCGCCGCGAAGGTGGCCAGACGACGCTCCTCCATTCCCTCCAGGCTCTCCCGGAAAGTGCAACGGTCCTGCAGCAACTTGTTGATCCCCTTGGCGATCAGCGGCGAGCGGAAACCGTTGATGCGGGGCATGGCCGCTTCCGACAACTCCTCCCGGGATTGTCCCTCGCCGGAGGTGTAGAGCAGAATCAGATCCCGGGCCAGATCGGCCAGCAACGCGCTTTTGACATCGACAAAACGGGGCGTGATCTTGCCGTGCCGCTGGTCAAAGCGCAACAACTCCCGGGTCAGCATGGATTCTCTCCGCTGCGTTGATAGGCGGAGTGCTGGCGACGGCGCTCGCTGGTGAAGGTTTCGGCGGTATCCTGGGAGACCAGTTCATAGAGGATCGCCTGTTTCCCCTCCCGGGGGCGGAGCAGCCGTCCCAGACGCTGCACATGCTCCCGGATCGAGCCGCTGCCGGAGACGATGATCCCCACCGCCACTTCCGGCAGGTCGATCCCCTCGTTGAGCACCCGGGAGTTGACCAGAAAAGGAAACTCCCCGGCGCGAAACCCCGCCAGAAGCCGGGTCCGTTCGGTGATTTTCGTTTTGTGGGTGATCACCGGCAGAAAGAAGGTCTCGCCGATGGCGTAGGCGGTGGCGTTGTCATCGGTGAACAGCAGGGCCCGTTCCCGGCGATGGCGACGCAACAGGGTCCAGACCATGCGCAGTTTGGCCCGGGAGGCCCGGGCGAGACGTTTCTGCATCCGGTAGGCGGCCATGGCGGCCCGGCCCTCCCGGGAGCGGCAGCAGACCATGATGAACTGGCTCCAGCCCGCCGGACTGGAGAGGCTGACCCCGGTGGAACGGGCGAAATCCTTGTAGTGGGCGTAGGCGGCGTCGTAGGCTTGGCGTTCGTCCGGATCGAGGATCACCGGGATCCGTTCCAGGTGATAGGGGGCCAGATAGGCCCCTTCCAGATCGGCGATCTCGCAGCGGTAGACCAGGGGGCCGAGGAGATCGAACAGAGCCTCTTCCAGGCCATCGGTTCTCTCCGGGGTGGCGGTGAGGCCCAGCCGGTAGGGGGCCACGCACATCAAGGCCGCCTGACGGGTGGTGGCGGCGGGCAGATGATGGCACTCGTCGCAGACCAGCAGCCCGAAACGGGCGCCGATCCGTTCCATGTTCAGGTAGGCCGAATCGTAGGTGCTGACGGTGATCGGTTGCAGTTGATATTCTCCTCCGCCCAGCATGCCGATCTCCTGGCCGAAAGCCTGGGAGAGCTGATCGTGCCACTGCTGCACCAGATTGATGGTGGGGGCCAGGATCAGGGTGTCCCGCTGGATCCGGGAGATGGCCATGCGGGCGATCAGGGTTTTGCCCGCGCCGGTGGGCAGGACCACCACCCCTTTGGAGCCCGCCTTGACCCAGGCGTCGAAGGCGGCCTGCTGGTGGGGGCGGGGAGGGTGGTCGGCGCGGGCTTCGAACCTTTGCGGCTGAAAGGCCCGCGCCTGATCCTCGTAGGGGATCTTCCCCCGGTGCAGGGCCAGGACGATGGGACCGTAATGTCTGGCCTCCGCCCGGAAGCAGGCGGTCCGGTCATCCCAGCGCAGCAGCGGGTCAACAGGTTGCAAAGCCTCGACCGGACCGGAGACGAGCAGACTCCCCAGATCGAAGGCGATGCGGATCATGTGGTGCGGGGCGCCGGTCCGTGCCGGTGCATCAGCACCGCGAACCACAATCCGCACGCCGCCCCCACCCCGTTCATGGCCACGTCTCTGAGGTCGAAATAGCGGTTGGGCAGCAGGTACTGGATGGATTCATCCGAGAAGCCCAGCAGCACCGCGGCCATGTAGGTCCAGAGCAGAGTGACCCCCTGGGGTTCTCCCATGGCCCGATAGATCAGAAAGGCCAGAATGCCGTATTCCAGCAAATGGACCCGTTCGATGGGGTTGTCCATGTTGTAGGCGATGGCGAACAGGGCCAGAAAGGGCAAAAGCGCCGTGATGCGCCGTTCCCGGCGGATGCGGCGGAACAGAAGCGTGACCACCGTGATCAGGGAGAGGATCAATACACAGGAGATGAGCAGGCTGGTCTCCTGTTTGCCGATCCACTTGAATGCCGCCTTGGCGATGACCGGCGTCAGGGGCAGCGTCAGGTAGATGGTCAACATGTACCCGGCCACGAGTGCCCAGCGCGGGCCCGGGAAGTGGATGTGAAACCGTTTGGGCAGATTGATGAAGTGGATCAGACTCAAAAACGGGTTTTTCATAAGCCATCCCCTCCGACGTTGCAGAGCGTGTTCGGGGATGGCTTCGACGGTTCCTTCGGAGGAGTGGGTTTGAGGCTGCATGTTCATTGGACTCCTTTCCTCCGTGCGGATGGATCCGGTTGAAGTTTACCCGTTGACGCGTTCAAATTCCCGCATAAAGGCGATCAGGGCATCCACACCCTCTTCCGGCATGGCGTTGTAGATGGATGCGCGCATGCCGCCCACCGAGCGATGTCCTTTCAGCGTGACCAGGCCGGCAGCCTTGGCGCCCGCCAGGAACCCGTCGGTGAGTTCCGGTTTGGCCAGGGTGAAGGGCACGTTCATGCGCGAGCGGCTCGCTCTCTCCGTGGGGCACAGATAAAACTGCGAGCCGTCGATGGCGGCATAGAGCTTATCGGCCTTGATCACGTTGCGTTTCTCCATTTCGGCTACTCCGCCCTGTTCCTTGACCCATTCCAGCACCAGACCGAGAATATAAATGGCATAGGTGGGGGGGGTGTTGAGCATCGAGCCTTCCTTGGCCAGAGCCTGGAAGTCCAGCATGGTGGGCAGATTGGCGTTGCGACCCAGCAGATCCTTGCGGATGATCACCACGGTCACGCCGCTGGGGCCGAGATTTTTCTGGGCGCCGGCATAAATGATGCCGTACCTGGAGACATCCACCGGACGGGAAAGTATGTTGGAAGAGGCATCCGCCACCAGTGGCACCGCGCCGGTATCCGGCAGATAGGGGTACTCGGTGCCGAAAATGGTGTTGTTGCTGGTGATGTGTGCATAGGCGGCATCGGGATTCAGGGTCAACTCTTCCTGGGCGGGGATGCGGCTGTAATTGACATTTTTGCTGGAGGCCGCCACCCGGACGTCACCGAAGAGCTTTTTGGCTTCGGTGAGGGCCTTTTCCGACCAACTGCCGGTCATCACGTAATCGGCGCTCTGACTGGCCGGATCGGTGATCAGGTTCATGGGGATCATGGAAAACTGCAACGAGGCGCCGCCTTGCAGAAAGAGCACGGCGTAATCCTCGCCGATGCCCATCAGTTCCCGCAACAGGGCTTCGGCGGCGGCGATGATGGCCATGTAATCCTTGGAACGGTGACTCATCTCCATCACCGACATGCCGGATCCACGGTAGTCGAGCATCTCATCCCTGGCCCTCTCCAGAACAGGCAGGGGAAGAACGGCGGGTCCGGCACTGAAATTGTAAACACGCTTCATCGGGTGGATTCTCCTTGGCTTGATCTGAACGGATTGGCATTAGGCTTGGCTTGACAAGTATGTTTTTGCTATTCTGATGGCGTTGGAATTGATGCACCGGTTCTTGCATCCCGTTTTTGATGGCGGGAGCGTTTCTTTGTCATACAGGGTATTCCAGCGTGCGTCCGGAGGCAAGCGGCAGCACGAATCCTTCAAAACGGTGGGATCAGGGTTGGTCGGGAAGGAATGATGCGTACCATATTGATAGTTGACGACGATCCCTTGGCCAGGTTGCATCTGGAACGGTTTCTGAAACGGGAAGGCCATGCCGTGCTGGTCGCCTTTGACGGTCAGCAGGGGGTTGAGATGTTTCAGGCCAAGTCTCCGGATCTGGTGCTCATGGATGTGATGATGCCGGTGATGAACGGTCACGAAGCCACCCGCCGGATCCGCGCCGTCACCCTGGGAGCGGATGTGCAGACCCCGGTGATTTTTCTTACCGGTGTGGAGGATCAGGCCATGCTGGCGGAATGCCTCCATTGCGGCGGGGATGATTTCATCTCCAAGCCTTTCAACCATGTGATTCTGCAGGCCCGTCTGAACGCCTGGCTGCGCCGGGTGGAACTGGCCGAAAAGATCGCCCAGGACCGGGAAGCCATCGAGAACGTCATCCTCAAGATGCGCAAGGACAGTCGTTTCGATCCTTTCGGCATGCGCTACCTGATGACCTCCGTGGACAAGACCACCGGAGATCTGGTGCTTTCCGCCCGGGACGAGGCTGGAGTGCAATATGTCCTGCTGGGGGATTTCACCGGTCACGGGCTGGTGGCCGCGGTTTGCGGTCCCCTGGTTTCCGACATTTTTCACAGTCTGGCCGTGAGAGGGTTCTCGTCCATCGACATGCTGCGCCGGATCAACGAAAAGATCCATGACCGTCTGCCCGTGGACATGTTTCTGACCGCCAGTTTCATCGCTCTGGACCGTCAGGCTGGACGGATGCGCGTTTTCAACGCCGGCATGCATCCTCTGTTCATTTACCGGCAGGGGCAGGGGATCGTGGGGCCTCCCTCCCGGTTGATGCCTTTTGGCATCATGCGGGAGATCTCCCTGGAACAGGCGGAAGAGACCGTGGAGGTCTGTCCGGGGGATTTGATCTACCTCTATTCCGACGGGGTGTATGAAACCCAGTCTCCGGAAGGGGATTTTTTTGGTGGAGAGAGGCTGCATCGGGCCCTGTCGCGCATCGCCGCCGACTCGGCCTTCCTGGAAACGATCCACGAGGATCTGGACCGGTTCCGGGGGGACAACTGCCAGCGGGACGACATCACCCTGGTGGAGTTGACGGTTTGAGGGAACCGGGCGGGATGTCCAGATTTTCGGCCAGGGTGGTCAGGGCGCGACGCGCTCCGGTAAAATCGAACCGCTCCAGACAGGCTGTCATCTCCTGACAGGTTTCCCGGGTGCGGGGGTGCTCCAGGAGAGGTTGCAAGGTTGCCATCCTGGCCAGGGCGTTGAAGTCCTGCGTTTCCAGAAGTCCCGACATCTCCTGCAACAGCGGGGTGAGCTGTTCCCGTTCCAGCGCGGGTTCGGTCGGGGGGATGGAGACCGGGACATCTGGTCCCACCTGCGCCAGCGCAGTCAGGGGTTGCTGCAATTCCCTTTCGAAGGCTTTCAACAGGACGGGCAATCCGTTCTGTTCCCCGACCCGGAGGCCCGCCTCCAGTCTTTGCGCCGCGCCAAACAGCCCCCGGGCGGAAAGATTTCCGGCCATTCCCTTGATGGTGTGTACCTGTCGGATCGCGTTCTCTCGCTCCTGTCCGGCGAGGGACTGGTGGATCTGCTGCCCCGCGTCGGCGTAATCCCGCCGGAACTCCTCCAGCAGGGACCGCAACAGTTTCCGGTTGTTGTTCATGCGGTCCAGCGCCGCCTCCATGTCGATGCCTGGAATGTGCCATTCCGGAGCGGACGGAGGCGGTTGCGGAGGAGAGATGGCGGATGTCGTCGCCGGTTGTCCCTGTCGCGGCGGAATCCAGCGCAGCAGGGCGGCAAACAGTTGCTGGCGGTTCACCGGCTTGGCAACGTGATCGTTCATGCCCGCCGCCAGACAGCGGGCCCGCTCCTCCACCATGGCATGGGCGGTCATGGCGATGATGGGCAGGGAGGCATGGGCTGGATCCGAGCGGATCTGACGGGTGGCGCTGTAGCCGTCCATTTCCGGCATCTGGATGTCCATCAACACCAGATCAAACGGGCCTTCCGCCAGTCTGAGCAGAGACTCCAGACCGTTGTCCGCCTCTTCCACCACCAGTCCGATGCCCATGAGAATCTCTCGGGCGATTTGGCGGTTGATGGCATTGTCCTCGACCACCAGCACCCGGGCGCCGGCAATGGCGTGCAGGGAGGCGGTGGCTTCCAGACGTTCCGACAGCCTGGGCACGGCGACCACCCCATGGTCCGGTACGGTCAGGCGCACCGTGAAGAAAAAAGTGCTTCCCTGACCCGGTACGCTGGTCACCCGGATGGTCCCTTGCATCATCTTCACCAGCCGGTTGCAGATGGTCAGACCCAGACCGGTCCCGCCGAACCGGCGGGTGGTGGAACCGTCCGCCTGGGCAAACGGCTGAAACAGCTTGCCGATCTGCTCCGCGCTCAGACCGATCCCGCTATCCTGAACCGAAAACTCCAGCTCCATCCGTCCGCCGACCGGATCGCTCTCCGGGGCGAGGTTCCGCACCGCCACCTCGATCCGACCCCGGGGGGTGAACTTGATGGCATTGGACAGCAGGTTGCTCAAGATCTGCTCCAGCCGCAACGGATCCCCGGTCAGCACCAGTCGGCACTCTTCGGAGTGGGGCATGATCAGTTCGAGTCCCTTTTCCTCCACCGCGCTTTGAAACAGATCCCGCAGATGGTCGAAGATCTCCTCCAGATGAAAATCCACCGTTTCCATCTCCAGCTTGCCGGCCTCGATTTTGGAGAAGTCCAGAATATCGTTGATGAGGCGCATCAAGGAATGGGAGGAGGTGGCCACCTTGAGCAGATAATCCCGGACCCGGGGCGCCAGCTCCTGTTGGAGCGCCAGTTCCGTCAGGCCGATCACCGCGTTCATGGGGGTGCGCAGCTCATGGCTCATGTTGGCGAAAAAGTGGGACTTGGTGCGATTGGCCTCCTCGGCCAGCACTTTGGCCTCCTCCAGCGCCGCCATGGCCTGCTGCATGGTCCTCAGGGAGAGGTTGCGCAACGGATAATAGACCATCAATCCCAGAACGAAGCTTAAAAAACAGGTCATCAGCAGCCAGATCAGGATCGGACGCAGCGAAACCGTGACTTGCACCATTCCGGTCTTTTCCCCGAAGTCGTACAGAGCCTCTTCGTGGGAGACGCTGGGCCAGGGCAGGGGTTCCACCATCGCCACGGCGGGTTTTGTCTCCTGCCCGGGATTCAGATAATAGACGTGAACCGAGGTTTGCGGAGTGTGGATCTCTTCCAACACTGTTTGCAGACGGATGCCCTGCGCATGCCAGATGGTGGGGTTGGTGCTGATGAATTTATTCAGAAAGATGGTATGGATGTGAAGTTCTGTATGCAGTTGTTTGCTGACATGATGCCAACCGAGAAACAGATGGATCAGGGGCGGCAACAGCAGCACCATGCCTGCGATCAGGGCCGAGGTGGTGGTGATGAGGCGGGGCAGTGAGGCTGCGGGTCGCATGGAGGCGTCAACGGGGCGCGGGAGCGATGCCGAGTTGCATCAGGCTCTTTTTTCTCTCCGGAGCGAGCAGATAATCCACCACAGCCCGTACCTCCCGAGAGGCATCCCCCCGGATGACCACAAATGTCGGCTTGGCATGGGGATACTCCTTGTTTTCCATGGCTGCGGTGGTGGGGGCGATCCCGTCCACGGTCAAGCCCTTGAGGGGGCGTTTTTCCGACAGGACCAGGGTCATGGCCACGGATCCTACGCTTCCAGGCACTTTTTCCACCATCTCCACCAGATCGATATCCGTATCCGCCAGGGCGGAACCGGGTTGACGGTTGGCGTGGGCTGCGGCGAGGGCCTCCCGCATGGCCGGGGAGATGTTGCTGAGAATGGCGGTATCCGCATCCGCCACCGGACGGAGGATCACCCGGATCCGGGAGCCGTCCGGCCAGGTTTTCAGCCGACCGGCATAGATATCCACCAGTTGTTGCATGGTGACTTCGCGGACCGGGGAGTCCCGGTGGACCACGAAGGCAAACGGGGATGCTCCGAGGGAGTATTGGACCAGTCCGGCGGCCTCTTCCTCTTTTTTGAGGGGTCGACCGGTCAGGGCGATCTCCATTTGTTGGTCGGTCAGGGCCCTGATGGCTCCGCTGGTGCCCACCGGGGGGAAATAGAACTGCATGAGGATATCGGGGTGTTCTCGAAGGAAGGGTTCCAGGAGCTGTTTGACCGAGGTGAGCAGGGCGCCGGTGCCGCTGACCCGTAAGGGGTCCGCCTGGGCCGTGGTGACAAAGGTAGCGCAAAGCATGCCAAGGAGCGCCCGGAAGATCCAGGGATGAGAGGACATGATGATTCTCCTGGTTTTGGCTATGGAACGATTCTGTATAACTTATTAATGAATGTCGCCTTTGGACAAGCATAGTCCATGGGGGGCGGGTTTGTCACCCTCCGGAGGAGTTATCCACAGAAGGTGTGGATCATTCTGTGGATAACTTGCGAAAAACCTGTCAAAAGAAAGCGCCCCGAAGGCGGCCTGTCAATGATTTGTTTTTTGGATCAAAGCTCTCAATGATGACTGGCACCAGTGCGCCCCGCCAGGCATCCCGGGCGTCGGGCAGATGCATGGTCAGAAATCCGCTGGTTTTGCCAATACCAATGCCATTCTCCAGGTTTTCGATAAGCATCTCTTCTTCGCCTCCGATCCGCTCTCTGGACACCTGTTCCAGAAGGGTGTCCCCGGCCTGGCGCAACCGCCAGGCGCGGGCGCGGATCTCCTCGCCGGGGACCAGGAGTTCCCGGGGCAGGGAGGCGGCTGGGGTCTCCGGTCGGGGGGAGTAGGGAAAGACATGCAGCAGGGCCAGTTCGGCGGCCTCGGTCAACTCCAGGGTGCGTTGAAAGGCGCTTTCGTCCTCGGAGGGAAAACCGACGATGAAATCCGCTCCGAGAATCACCTCCGGACGGGCGGCCCGCACCCGGGCAATCCGGGCCAGCACCTCGTCCCGGCCCCGGCCCCGCCCCATGCGGCGTCGCACCCCGTCATCCCCGGACTGGATCGACAGATGCAGATGGGAACACAAACGGGGGTTCTTCCCCAGAAGGTCGATCAAATCCGCGTCGATGTCCAGAGGATCCAAAGAGGAGATGCGCAGCCGTCCCACCCCCTCCATGGCGAGAATCTCCCGGGCCAGGGCCGCCAGGGTCGGACGACCCGCCAGATCCCGACCGTAGGCCCCCAGATTCACCCCGGTCAACACCAGCTCCTCGTAGCCCGATTCGAGAAAATGGCGCGCCTGGTCCACCACCCGTTCCACCGGAAACGAACGGCTCGGACCCCGCAGACGGGGAATGACGCAATAGGCGCAGGCCCGGTCGCAGCCGTCCTGCACCTGCAGAAAGGCCCGGGCCCGATCCCCGAACTGCGCCACCGGCGGCTGCTCCGTCACCCGGGTGACGGCGGAGAGATCCCCGACCCGGATTTTGTCCGCCCCCTCCGGCGCCAAGGAGGGACGCAGATGTTCCCACAACCGGGTTTTCTCCCCGTTGCCCAGCACCAGTTCCACCCGTGGCAAAGCCGCCACCCGTTCCGGGGCGTTCTGGGCGTAACACCCGGTGACCACGATCCGGGCGTCGGGATGATCCCGGGCCGCCCGGCGGATCAGTTGCCGCGCCTGGCGATCACTCTCGCCGGTCACCGAACAGGTGTTGATCACCACCAGTTCCGCCTGCTCCCCGGCTCTCGCCGGACGGTATCCCTGCGCCGCGCCCCCCTGTCCCAGCAGCGCGCTTTCGTATTGATTGACCCGACACCCCATGGTCAGTACGGTCATGGGGCGTCCGGCCTCCGGATGGCTATTGACTACCGGCCTGGACCGTTCTAATGTATCTTCCAGTGAACTTGACAAGGACGCCATGATCCCTTCCTTTCCCAACGCTTTCGCGCCGTTCATCCGCAATCTCCTGGACGATGTGCATCGTCTGATCGGGCCGATTCATCTCGTCGGCGAAGCTCCCCTGTGCGGCATCCAGGGCAAACCCTTGCCCAACACCCTGGAAATCCTTGTGGCCCGCCCCCTCACCGAATGCCGTAAACGGCTGCTGCGGGGGGACCATGCCGAAGCGGTCATGGGACACAAGCATAACAGCCTTCTGCTGCCGATCAAAGACTGGACGCATCCCAAGGTTCTGGATATCGGCTCCTTCAAGAGCCGTCCCAATCATCCGGCCACCCTCGAAGAGGATCTGCTCCATCGGGATGTCACGGTCAACGCCATGGCCTATACCTGGCCGAACGGTCCCCTGGTGGACCCCTTCCGTGGACGGCAGGATCTGCTCGCCGGACAGATCCGTCTGGTCAATGGCCAGGAGACTCTCCACCAGAATCCCCTGCGGGCATTGACCTTTTTCCGTTTCGCCATGCAACTCAACCGTCCGATGAACCTGGATGACCAGGATCTGGCGATTCGGACCTCCCTGGAAACCGTGGTTGCCGAACACATGCGGGCCGAACTGGACCGGATTCTCACCCTGCCTCTGGCCGATGAGGAGACCCAGAATCAGTTGCGCATCCTGTTCGCCTCCCCTCTGGTGGATCAGATCCTGCCCCATCTGGCGGCGCTGAAACGCATGGAAACCTCTTCCGGCGGGGATGATCCCTGGAAACAGATCCTCGATACCACCCTGGCCATCACTTTCCCGGCGGACGGGGAGGAGATCTCCCTGATGGATCTGCGCTGGGCCATTCTTCTGGGGGGGTTCGGGCTGGCCAAGTCCACCTCCCAGGATCTCATGGAGACCAGTCTGGCCCAGATCAGCCGTCGCCTGGATGATCTGGAGTTCTCCAAACGCCGCTCACGCCGCATTCTGGCCCTGCTGCGCAATCTCAACGGCACCCCCAATCCCACGGACCGGCAACTGAAACGCTATTTGCAGGACCATATTCCCGTGGAAGGGGTCTACCGGCTGATGCAGGCGATCATCGCGGCCAATCCGGCCATTCCGGAGCCGGCCCGGGTGGATGAGGAGTTGAAATTCCAACAGATCCGGGCCCGTTGCCGGGAACTGCGCCAGGCGGAACACCGGATCCGGCCCACGGATCTGGCCATGACCGGAGGAGAGATCCTCGACATGGTGCGTATCGAACCCGGACCCTGGCTGCGGGATCTGCAAGCCAAACTGGTGGATCTGGTGAGCCGCGAGCCCCATCGCAATCAGAAAGCGGAATTGCGCTCCCATGTGCTCAAATGGATCGAACGGCAGCGGGAGATCTGAACAAAAGCCGGATTACACCTCATCCAGTCCCAGCCGGCTCGACAGGGGCGCCTGCTGTCCGTGATACTTGGCCCCGGGTTTCTTGCCGTAGGGACGGGTGGTCGGGGAGGAGAGGGTCTCGAAGGAGATGGCGCCGATGCGCAATCCCGGCGGCAGCGCCAGAGGCAGGCGTCCGGCGTTGAAGAATTCGAAGGTGATGTGTCCGTCCCATCCCGGATCGATGGAGTGGGCGGTGATGTGGACCATCAGACCCACCCGGGCCAGACTGCTGCGGCCATCCAGCCAGCCTACCAGATCTTCCGCCACCCGCACCCGCTCCCGGGTCATTCCCAGGGCAAACTCCCCGGGATGGAGAAAAAACCGCTCCTGCTCTCCGATGGTGATCGCCTCCATGCACTCCTCCGAGACCGAATGGACGCTTTTCTGGTCCGACAGGTCCAGATAGGGCATGCGTACGTGCCGGAAGGTGCGAAACTCCTGGCCAAGACTCACATCCACCGAAAAGGAACCAAAACAGTGATCCGGGGGCAATGGGTCGATGACGATCCGTCCCGATTGAATGGCGGCCATGATATCCTGGTCTGACAAACGCATGGTGATCAACTCCTTTGAGGTGAGCTCACGCCCGCAGGGACTGGGGATTGGTCTGCCTGCGCTGTTTCTGGATGCCGTCGAACACGGCGTTGAAATCCCGGAACAGCGCCTTGTACTGGTCGGGATCCCGGTAGTGCTTTTTCACGAATCCGTCCGGCAGTTCGTCCAGTTCCACCACCTCCCGCCACCCCTTTTCCAGGGCGAAGGCATAATAGGGAAATTCCCGGGGCACGTCATGGGCAAGCACGATGTTCAATGGCACCCCCAGCCGCATGGCGGTGTAGACCCGGTGCATGCCGTCGTTGATCAACGGAATCATGCGACCGTCCGGTTCCGCCGACATCTCCACCACCGGGGGCATGAGGGGAATCGGACCCTCTTCCCCCTCCGGGCTCTCCGGATCCTCCAGCCAGAAAAACAGTCCCCCCTCCAGATTGAAAATGTCGATCCCTTTCTGCCGGAAGGCGAGGCAGAGCTGATGCAACCGTTCATGATCCTCTTTGAGCACATACCGCTGGGCCGGATAGAGAGTGGCTGGATCCACCTGGCGGACCAGTTCCAGTCGGGCATGGGCGTAGATCAGCGGTTGTCCGTGTCCCCGCAGGCGGGTGGTGGCAAAACGCCGCAGCAGTTCCTGCTCGTCGATCTGTGCGACGCGGGTGATGTGCATGAGTTATCCTCGCAAAGGTTGCAGTGTTCAGGGTTGAGGCCGGTGGCGCACCAGGTCGGTCAGCCGGTCCGGCGTGAGCGCGTCGATGGCAGCCAGCGTCAGATCCGGCCTGGGAAGCTCCTGGTTGAGCACCCCCACCAGATCGGTCTTCTCTTTTTCCGGACGGTGCAGCAGCCAGACGGTTTTCATCCCCAGCGCCATGGCCGGGGCCAGATCCATGGCGTAGGTGTCTCCGATCATGATGGTCTTCTCCGCCGGAACGCCGCTGGCCGCCAGGGCGGCACGATAGATGGCCGCATCCGGTTTGGCAAGACCCAGTGCACAGGAGGCGATCAGGGGGCGGGTGGCCGGCTCTTCGGGAAAGACCCGGGCAAAGCCCGCCAGAAACGGGGTCCAGATGTTGGTGATGAAACCGTAGGGAATCCCCGACGCCTTGAGACCGGTCAGCAGTTCCCCGGCGCCGGGCAGGGGGTAGGTCTGATGGATCTGCTGCTCCCAGAAGCCGGAGACCACCTGTCGGGTGAACAGGGGGTCGAGACCGTGCGCGGCGGTCAGCCGGTCGGCCAGTGTTTCCGGAGAGGTCAGGGGGGTGGTGAACAGCCACCCTTTCAGCTCCTCTTTGGCTGCGGGAGGCAGTCCCAGGGCGCGGGTCAACCAGGCCGCCGGTCCGATCTCCGGTCCGCCGATCAGGGTAAAGCCGATGTCCAGATAGACAAACATCTCATGCCTCGAAAGTTTTTTCAGTTCAACGCGTTCTTGAGACTCTTGAGCCGGGTCTCCGCCCGTCCCAGTTCCCGCCCCAGATAGAGGGCGTGGGCGATGTCGGAGATCGCCTGATCCCGGACGATCTGCCGTTCCAGCTCCTCTGCCGAGCCGCCGGTGTAGCGGGTGAGAAGCTGCCCCTCGTAGCGGTGATCCACCACGATCCTGCCGGTCTCCCCGTTGACCGAGATGACGAAATCCCCGTGGGGATCCTGTTGGAAGCCGGTGCCGGCCATCATCTCGTTGTTGCGGAAGTCGTGGATGGTCCGGGCCCGTTCCATTCCTCCGCCCTGGGGGTCGATGGTGAGGGAGTGGCTGATCAGGGTCAAGGCTCCGGAATCCAGACCGCTCTTCGTGGCGAGCAGTCGCTGGATGGCGATCAGACCGTGGACGTTCATCAACCAGGCTTTCAGGGCGTTGTGGGTGCGGAACAGGGCGGTGAGGGTCAGCCGTTCTTCAAAGACCCGGGGAAACAGGGAGACCAGACAGGGATGCCCCGGCGCATCCGACATGAGATCCCGGCTTGTGTCCCAAAGGGCGATGAAGGCATGCCGGGATTCGGGATTTTCCTTGAGCATCCGCGCCGCTTTTGTCAGGGCGTCCCGCTCCCCGGCGCCGAAATACCCCCGCAAACGGTTGCCGTAGCCATAATGTTGATCCGCTGGCAGCTCCGCTGAGAGAATTCCTTGTTGATAACGTTGGAAATCCTCCGGGGAGAAGCCGTGTTCCCGCAGCCGCTGCGCGCTCTCCTCCGCGGGGGCGCGGATGGTCACCTTGACGTTGTGCAACTCCAGCCGATCCCCCTTGCCCGGCAGGGCCACCCGGTGTCCGAAGCGGTAGAGCCGGTGGATTACCTCTTTCCAGGCGTCCAGCGGGGTTTGGGCCAGGATCTGATGACCTTTGGGGTCCGAGGGGTAGCGGGTCGCTTCGAACCGGACCAGGGGCACTTCGCGGCGTTCCCGGGTCGCTGGTTGGACCGGCGGCAGCCCCTCCAGCCACGCACGAAGCCGTTCCGCCCCACCCGGATCCCCGGGCTTGCCACAATCCTCCAGCTGGAGAGTGCCGGCAAAATCCTCGGGGCGGATGGCGTCGTCGATCTTCTGGTGGGTGCCCTTGATCTGATGCACCTTGACCCCCAGACAGACCGTGGGTTCCAGTCCGTGGGCGAAAAACCCTTTCAGGTTCTCCCGGGAGCGGCCAAGATCCACCCCGAACAGCACCAGATGGCGGATCTGGGGGTTGTACAGAAGATTGCGCAACATCTCCGGCAGCCCCTCCCCATAAAGGGTGCCCAGCACCGCGAGCCGGGAGCCGTCCGGAGTGAGATCCACTCCCACCCGTTGCAGGTGATCCCGCACCACCTTCACCGGGGACCACAAGGTGACCAACCCTACGTCTCCGTGAGGGTTGAGGATCTCCAGTTTCTCTGGATAGTGCAGCGGAATGAATTCCATGAAAGGGTGATTCCTCAGCGCTTTTTCAGATGTTTCAGAACGATCCGCACCACCTCCCGGGGATCGTCCGTGACCTTGAACAACCCCATGTCCTCGGGGGAGATGTTGCCCGCGCTCAACATGGTCTCCTGGAACCAGTCGATAAGCCCTTGCCAGTAGGATGCGCCGAACAGGATCATGGGAAAGGGGTGGGTCTTGCGGGTCTGCACCAGGGTGAGGGCTTCGAAAAGTTCGTCCAGGGTGCCGAATCCCCCCGGAAAGACGATCATCGCCTCGGCGTGCATGGCGAACATCAGTTTGCGCACGAAGAAATAGCGGAACATCATGCGGATGTCCTGGTAACGGTTGGTCTCCTGCTCGAAAGGCAGTTCGATGTTCAACCCCACCGAGATGCCGCCGTTATGATAGCACCCCTTGTTGGCCGCCTCCATGATGCCGGGTCCGCCCCCGGTGATCACGGAGACCCCCTTGCGGGACAAAGCCTTGCCCACCTTGCGGGCCGCCTTGTAGTACGGGGAGTTCCTGGGGGTGCGGGCGGAACCGAATATGGTCACCGCCGGCCCCAGTCCACGCATGGATTCAATGCCGTCGATCAGTTCCGCCTGAATGCGAAACACACGCCAGGCTTCGCTTGTCTTGAAATCTTCCACCACGGTTTTGCGCTCCATCCGGTAAAAACGTCATAAAAGGGATTGCCTCAAGGGGCCATTTTCTGTAGCGTTCCTTCGTCGAGCCGGTAATGGCGATCCCCCCGGGCGGCCAGTTCCGGATTGTGGGTCACCAGCACCATGCAGGCATGCCAACTGCGCGTCAGATGAAACAGCAGATCCATGATCCGTCCTCCGGTGACAAGATCCAGATTGCCGGTGGGCTCGTCCGCCAGAATCAGCGCCGGACGGGCCACAAAAGCCCGGGCAATGGCCACCCGCTGCTGCTCGCCTCCGGACATCTCCAGGGGACGATGATCGACCCGCTCTCGCAAACCGACCTGGTGGAGCATCCGGCGCGCCTGTTCCATGGCGTCCGGCGCCCCGGCCAGTTCCAGGGGCAGGGCCACGTTTTCCAACGCCGTCAGGGTGGTGATCAGATGAAAATCCTGAAACACGATCCCCATGCGTTGGCGTCGCAGGCGGGCCAGGGCGTCGTCGGAGAGCCCGGAAAAGTCGTGACCGTCCACGCGGAGCACTCCTCCTGTCGGACGCTCCACCCCGGCGACCAGCGCCAGAAGCGAACTTTTGCCACTGCCCGATGGTCCGGTCAGGGCGACGATCTCCCCCGGAGCCACCTCCAGATCAACCCCACGCAGGATTTCCAGTCTGCGTCCGGCATGTTCCACCGCGAACTTCACGGCTTTCATGACGATCATGTCCATTCGATTTTTTTCATCTGCACGGGTCAAAGTTCTTCTCATCCTCTTGTCGGGAGTCCTGCCGATGTGGGCCAATGCGACCCGGGCCGCCGAATCCCCGGTGATTCTCTGCCTGGGTGACAGCCTGACCGCCGGGTTTGGCGTCTCCCCTGGCGATGACTACCCCTCCCGTCTGCAGCAACGTCTTCGGGAACAGGGGTATCCCCACCGGGTGGTCAATGCCGGTTTGTCCGGGGACACCACCGCCGGCGCTTTGAGGCGTCTGGATTGGTCCCTGCGCTCCAGACCGGTGATCGCCATCGTGGTGCTGGGGGCCAACGACGGCCTGCGGGGACTCGACCTTGAGGAGATGCGGCAGAACCTGCTGACCATCACCACCCGGCTGCGTCAGGAAAAAGTGGTTGTTCTTCTCGGGGGGATGCGTCTGCCTCCCAATTACGGTTCATCCTACACATCCCGCTTTCAGGCCGTCTATGCCGAGGTGGCCGGGGAGAGCGGAACGGGCCTGATTCCCTTCTTTCTGGAGGGGGTGGCCGGAGACCCGGCCATGAATCAGCCTGACGGCATCCATCCCACGGCAGCCGGGTATCGGATCGTGCTGGAGAACGTCTGGCGTCACCTGGAACCCCGGCTCTCTTCTCCGGACACCGACGCATCCTCCCCGCCGAAGTGACGGAAGCCCAGCAACAGACCGGCCACCACCTGAAGCAGGACCAGTCCGACATAGATCACCACCGGTCGCCAGATCCCGTCCCGCAGACCGCTGGCCGCGTTGAAGCGGAGAAAGTCGGACAGAAACAGCACATGCGCCGCGTTGATGGCGACACCGATCATAGCCCATCTGGCCCCGGCGCGTCCGATGAACAGAGCCAGCAAACCTGGAAGCGCGGTCAGATAGCCTCCGGCCAATGGCACGAACACCAGCAGTACGGATATCACCAGAATCCCCAATCCGAAACCAGCCATAGGCCTCCTTATAGAAATATTGGATGATCGACGGGAACGGTGGGTTCAATGGGTGTTGGCGGGGGTGGAGCCGTCGAATACCTCTTCCAGGGTGCGGGCCGCCAGAATCCGCGTGGTCCAGCTTTCCAGTTCGACAAGCTCCGCCGCTTCGACCCGGGCCTGGACCCAGGCCGGCAGTGGCCCGAACTGGTGTTGCATCTGACGCAACAGTACCGCGGCAATCCCTTCCAGCAACCCCCTGGCCTTGCCTCTGGCCTCGCCTTCCATAAAGCCTCTGGCCTCGCCTTTGGCTTCGCCTCTGGCCTCGCCTCTGGCCTCGCCTTTGGCGAGCAACTCGCGCGCAAAGATGGAGAGCATTCGTGTTTCCTCCTCGGGTCGGACGTGCAGAACGATTTTTCGGATCACTTCTTTGTGTTGCACCCATCGCCAGGAAGGTGGTGATCAGACAGGAATGGGGAAATAGTGCCATACTCCGGGTGCAAAGTACACCGGCACCAACCTGCCGGGGAGAAGTGGGGAAATTTTCCGGCATGCGGGTTTGGGGCTATCGGAAAGGGAGAGAATTTTGTTAAGATGGTGTTTCTTGCATTGTGTAAACATTCAGACGGACCCAGTTGCCAGAGCTAAGGAATATCAGCATGACGGACTCCTCCGACCGCCCGACGTTCGACCAGACCAGTGGGCAGACGGCTTTTGACGATTTTCGACTTCTGGTGGAAAATCTGCCGGATGGCGTACTGTTGCATCGTGACGGCAAAATCCTGTTGGCCAACCGGATCGCCGCCTCCCTGCTGGGGCTGGGGAACTCCGGAGAACTGGTTGGATCAGGGGTGATCTTGTTTTTTCACAACGATGCCTGGATACGGCTGATGCAGTCCATCGAGGATCAGCCCCCCATGACGGTGCAACGCTGGACCGCCGAGATGGATCTTACCCGGATCGACGAACGCCATGCCACCATCGACACGGCCACAAGCTGGACCCTCTATCAGGGGGAGCCGGCCCTGCTCACCACGTTGCGGGATGTCACCCAACTGAAACGGGGCGCGGAGGAGATGCGGCGTCAGGCCAACTACGACACCCTCACCGGTCTGCCCAACCGGACCCTGTTTCTGGACCGGCTGAACCGGGAACTGATTCGCGCCAGGCGTTCCAACAGCCGGGTTGCCCTGATGTTCATCGATCTGGACCGTTTCAAATGGGTCAACGACACCCTGGGACACGCGGCTGGCGATGATCTGCTGCGCCAGACCTCCAAGCGGCTTTTGTCCTGCATCCGCAAATCCGATACCGTGGCCCGGTTGGGAGGCGACGAGTTCACGGTGATTCTTCCCGACATGGCGCGAGGTCCGTTTGCCGAGCGTGTCGCAGCCGAGATTCTCTCCCAACTGGTGCGGCCATTCATTCTCATGGGGCAGGAGGCGTTCATTTCCGGTTCCGTGGGGGTGACGGTCTGTCCGGATGATGGGGTCGATCTGGATACCCTGCTGAAAAACGCCGATACCGCCATGTATCGGGCCAAGAGCGATGGACGCAACGCCTATCGGTTCTACACCCCGGACATGCACGCCGAGGCCGAGGAACGGGTGGCTCTGGAAAAGGATCTCCATCACGCCCTGAACCGGGGAGAACTGGTGGTTCACTATCAGCCCATCGTGGATCTGGCCAGTGGCCGGCTGGTCGGCGCGGAGAGCTTCCTGCGGTGGGAACATCCCACCCGTGGCAGTGTTTCCCCGGCCACGTTCGTGCGGTTGGCCGAGGAGATCGGCATGATCAGCCAGATCACCGCCTGGACCATCGAAACCGCCTGCGCCCAGGCCCAGATTTGGCGTCAGCGTCCCGACAGCCAGGATTTTCTCATTTCGGTCAACATCTCCTGCACCCGCTGCCGGGAACTCTCCACGGACGACAAGATCCCCGACATCCTGCGCAAGACCGGTCTGCCCCCCACCGCGCTGATCCTGGAGATCACCGAAAACATCCTCTCCGAGGACGAGGAGAAGGCCATGGCCATGCTGCAGCATTTGAGCCGTCAGGGGGTCAATCTGTGGCTCGATGACTTTGGGACCGGATACTCTTCCCTGAGTGTGCTGAAAAGATTGCCGGTCAACGGCATCAAGATCGACCGGACCTTCATTCCGGACATCACCGTGGATGTGGAAACCGGGGTGCTGGTGCAGGCGATCCTCTCCCTGGCCCACGCCCTGAACCGCAAGGTGATCGGTGAAGGGATCGAGTCCATGCTGCAGGCGGATTTTCTGCGCGTTCGTGGTTGCCAGATGGGACAGGGTTATCTCTATCACAAGCCAGTGCCCGCCGAGGCGTTCGAAGCGATTCTTGGCACGGTGTTTCCGGTTGGAGTGTCCGAAGTCGGATGAATGGTTGCCAACAACCATTGCAAGGGGTGGGCACATCCTTCAATATCGAATGGAGTTAAGGCTCTACAGGTCAAGCCGTACGCGCAGGAGAGGGTTTGCCATCCATGAAATCGTGTCGTCGCTTCAGTTGCGTCTGGGGGTGTTGCGGGTTGGGTCTGTTGCTGGTCGGCGCCTGTGTCCCGATGAACGAACCGGTCGGCGCCGTCAATCCGGTGCAGACCGCCGCCAGATCCGTCCAGGACGATGACGGGGATGGTGTGGCCAACGATCAGGACAAGTGTCCCAATACCCCCATCGGCGCGCGGGTCAACCCGCTGGGTTGCTGGGTATTGGAGAATTTGCAGTTCGCTTCCGGCAGTGTCCGGATCGAGCCTGCGGCCCGACCCGTCATCCACCAGGTGGTGGTGGTGCTCAAAGCCAATCCACGGCTGAAGCTCGGGATTTACGGCCATGCGGACAATACCGGATCCGATGAGATGAACGAAACCCTGGCGCGACAGAGGGCCGAGGCGATCAAATCGATCATGATCGCCCATGGCATTGCCGCCGACCGGCTGGAGGCCAGGGGATTGGGCGCCGCCCATCCCATTGCCGTCGACAACGATCCGGTCAGTCGCGCGATCAATCGACGGGTGGAATTGAAACCTTTGCCTTGAAATCTCCATTGACGATCTTGCCTGACAAGGAGCGTGACCTCGGATTTGACACCTTCCGGGTGCCTGGTTCCAGGAACACGATGTGGTGGAGATGGCGGTCTACGCGGATCAGTATGATTTCATCATCTCCCTGCTGATACTGGACTTCGACCGGAAAGCGATTGTCCCTGATATCCAGGACAACTTCGACTTCTGAATCTGCACCCCTCTGCTCGACCCCATTGCCCCCTCTCGGAACATCCCTCGCACCTCCTGGGACATCCTCCCCACGCCCGTCGTCATCCGTTTCATCCCGGCTCATCACTGCGAAACATTTGTGATCCCGGAACATCACCAATCATTTGAAATCTCTTACCTTTCCATCCTATCTCGCCTATCTTTATCCAGCGATTGAAACATCGAAACCGACTCTGGAGGAGATGGGCACCATGAGGATGAACAACATCACCGACCCCGACCACATGACCAGCCAGCCAAATACATTCCTTGTCCCAACAGTTTGGAGTCCGTATGCGCAATTGCACGCCCCTTACGTACCAGAGT